>JBKCGB010000090.1:0-6201 GCA_046303375.1 Roseiflexaceae bacterium | reverse complement strand
CCGTTCGTTCATGTGATCGTAGAGTGCCGCCGCACCTAGCAAGCCGATGCGGTCGCCGAGCTGGGTCATTTCGACGGGCACATCGCGGTAGACGGCGAGGGCGCGCTCGGCGATGACGACTTTGGCACGTTCGACGAGTTGTGGATTATTGATAACCACGCCGCCACCCAGCACGATTTTGGCTGGGCTGTAGAGGTGGAGCATGTTGACGAGTCCGGCGCCGATGGCTTCGCCTTCTTCGTCCATCAGGCGCAACGCCAAGGGGTCTCCAGCGGCGGCGGCTTGGGCGATATGGTGCCCTTGCACGTGATCGGGTGTGGTCAGTTGATGGAGCATGCCGTCAGCATGCTGACGCATCGCTTCGGCGGCGCGGCGGGCAAATCCTGGGCCGGCAGCTGTGTCTTCCCATGACATGCGGGTGTGCCAATCGATGATGTGGTGGCCGACTTCGCCGGCTGAGCCACGGTGCCCGAGTACCAAGTGCCCATCCGCAATCACGCCGCCACCAATGCCCGTGCTGACGGTGATGTAGACCAGGTCGCGTAGGCCTTTGCCGGCACCAAAGATCCACTCGCCAACGGCGGCTGCGTTGGCATCGTTGCCCAGCTCGATGTCGAGACCGGTGGCGTCACTGAGCATCTGGCGCAGTGGTGTGTTTTCGAAACCTTTGATGTTGGGCATGGCAAAGACGAAGCCCGCAAACGGGTCGAGTGGTCCAGGCACACCGATTCCCACACCCATTACGGTGCCACCGCTTGGCACCTGCTGTTGTACGGTTTTGATGAGGGTGACCATGCGGCCAAAGATGGCTTGTGGCCCTTCTTCGACGTTGGTATCGACCTTGGTATCAAACAAAATGGTGCCGTGTGTATCGACTAGCCCAGCGCGTAAATTGGTACCGCCGAGGTCGACTCCAATCACATACCGCATATTGATGTCCTTCATTACATGTTCTGCACAACCCAACTGTCATGGTGTTGCCACCTATCATACCCTATGTTATACTACAGAGGAGCGTAATTAGGAAATGACGAATGCCCATGAAATGTAGCCATAGCGCACGCACCGATGTCGGCCGACATCGTGAACACAACGAAGACGACTACGGTGTGGGTGAAGGCACGCACGTGGCCGAACGCGGGCATTTGTTTGTTGTCTGCGACGGCATGGGTGGTCACGAAGCTGGTGAAGTTGCTAGCCGGATTGCAGTTGAGTCGATTCTCTCGGCGTTTTATGCGGAAACTGGCGAAGACCGTGGTGAGGCGCTGAGTGTGGCGCTCGATTACGCCAACACCAATATCTTTAACGAGGGGCACCAAAGTAGTATCTCGATGGGTACCACGGGAGTTGCCGCTGTCATTCATCGTGACGAGTGCATCATCGCTAATGTGGGTGATAGTCGCGCGTATCTGATTCGCAAAGGAGCTATCCGGCAAATCAGCCGTGACCATACTCTCGTCAACGAACAAATTGCTGCGGGCATGATTACAAGTGCCGATGCCGAAAAGATGCTCTACAAGCATGTGATTACCCGGGCACTCGGGCATCAGCCGGATGTCATTGTTGACACCTTCCGCTTTGCAGTGCTGCCCAACGACATTATCATGCTGACCTCTGATGGGCTCATCAATCATTTGAGCGATGACGATATTTTGGCAGTGAGTATGCAACTTTCGTTGGTTGACAGTGTGGATCGCCTCGTTGACATGGCCAACGAGCGTGGTGGCAATGACAACATCACCGTGCTCATGGTGCGTGTGGATGCCGTTGACGGCACATCGCCACTCCCCATCCCCGTTGATGCGATGCCGATTGTGACTGGTCAGTACAATCCATTGCGCATCCAATCGTCACAGTCCACGGCTTCGATGCGCTTGATGCTTGCCCCGCAAATCAGTTGGCAGGGGGCTGGCTTGGCAGTCGTGCTGCTCATCATCTTGTTGACCATTATCGTGTTGGGATTGTGGGGTATCTGGCCCTTTGCGCCCATGTAGCTCCCCGCGTCGTATCACCTGTCACCGCCTGCTACAGTTCCATCTGTGGCAGGCGTTTGTGTGTGGTGGCTTTTGGATGGGCGTTGTGATGGTAATCCGCCGGATGTCAGTGGTGGATATGGTGTCAGCATTTGCACTTTTTTATCGAAAAAACGTGCAAAACCCTGACATGGATACGCAACACCAGTCATGCATCGGGTGGAGTAGGGCTCGGCCGCATCGAAAAGCGACTAGCATTTAGTTCACGGTAGATATCTGCATAGCGCTGGGCCAGCGCCTGCTGGGTGTAGTGTGTCAGCACCCGTTGGCGTGCTGCCGCACTGAGGGTAGCGTAGCATGCGTCGTCGTGCATTAGTGTATGCAACCGTGCGGCGAGGGCGTTGCAATCACCTTCGGTATAGATGAGCCCGCCGTCACCGACTACATGAGGGATCTCACCCGAGCTACTGCCCACCACGGGCACGCCGCACGCCATGGCTTCGACCAGCACGCGCCCGAACTGTTCTTTCCAATTGGCAGTCGTCCGTGACGGCAACACCAGCGCATCACACTGCTGCATGATGCTGGGCATGGCGTGGGTCGGTACTGGCGTGTGCCACGTGATACGCGCGGCCACGCCGAGTCGTGAGGCATGGGTGTGGAGTACATCGGCATGACTACCACTCCCCACAATTAGTAGCCGCGCCGTCTCCGGCAGGAGCGCGACGGCGGCGAGCAAATCGTCGACACCCTTTTCGGGGACGAGCCGTCCCACATAGCCCACCGTAAAGGGCGTGCGTGCACTCTGGGCGCCGAGGCGTGGTGTGAAGCGCTCAGGGTCAACCCCCGTCTGTGGAATGATGTGGAGGGCGCCGCGATAGCCGTGGTTACGAATGATATCAGCTGCTTCGTGTGAGCACGCCAACGCAGCACGCGCCGTGGCAAAGGCGTAGCGTTCAAACCAGCCAAAGGGGGGCGGGTAGGTGCGGGCAATATTGGCGTAGTTGTAGAAGCAGGTGGCTGCGCCGATGCGATGGGCGTGCCATAGAGCGTGGCAGGTGGCAAGATTGACCGATTCCTCGTCTACATGCACTACATCGGGACGAATCCGGCGCACCAAACGGCCAAATGTGGGGTAGTAGTGCAGATGGTGGCGCCCATTGAAGCGCATTGGCAGCACATGTACCTGGTAGTTGGGCGTGGCACCAGGCTCGTATTCGACGCGTTGAGCACGCGGCTCTTGCCAGTAGGCGGGGATGGCCACATGCAGATCGATGTCTGGTAGAGCGGCGAGGGCATCGGTTTTGCGGCGATATTCGACGCTGAGGAGCGCTTTGGAGAGAATGAGGACGCGCATCACAGGACCCGTGCTGCCACTTGCGCATACAGGGCAACGGTCTGCATGGCGGTGGTGGCATAGCTAAAGCGGCTGGCGCGATGCAGACCAGCTGTGGCTAGTTGTTGGCGTTTGCTAGCATCGGTCAGGAGCAGCACCAGCGCATCGCGCCATGCAAGCACATCGTCGGGTGGGACAGTGAGTGCTGCGGTGCCGACCACCTCTGGTAGGCTGGTCGTGTTGCTGGTAATCACGGGAGTGCTGCATGCCATTGCTTCGAGTGGTGGCAAGCCAAACCCCTCGGCCAGTGATGGATAGACGAACACCGTCGCTGCGCTGTAGAATGCAGGTGCATCGGCACGGCTGACGGTGACGCGTTTGATCATGGCGTCGATGCCGTGGATGGTGATTTCGCTAGTAATGTCTGGAAAGAGGTGCGGGTTGCTCCCAGCCGGTTGCCCGGCTAGCACCAGCCATGTATGGCGCTTGAGCGTGTCAGGGAGTGATGCAAAAGCACGTATCAACGTGCCCACATTTTTGCGCTCGTCGTAGCCTCCCACATAGTAGATGTATGGCCCGGTGATGCCCTGGGCGGCCACCACATCAGTGGCATGGATGTGCGGAGTGTAGATGGGATCAGCAGCAAGATGGGTCACCGTGATTTGATGTAGTGGGATGCCAAGTATGCGGTGTGCCTCGCTGGCCACATGCTGTGAAATGGTGATAAATGCAGTGCTACGCATGGCCGCACGTGCGACCAACGCCATGTAGGCACGCACCAACAGCGACCCACGATAGGCGGGACGCGTCAACGGGATGAGATCGGGAATGGTGGTAATTACGGGCACATCAGAAACATACGGTGCAGCGAAGTATGGTACGTGGAGCAGGTGTGCCCCCAATAATTGAGCAGCTTGGGGCACTGATACCTGCTCAAACCAGAGTTTGGCGAGGTTGCGTGCCCGCCCGTCAAAAGGCGTGGCCACCCGATGAATGGTGACACCGGATGGTGGAGGTGGCGGGGTGGTGTCTGCAGGCACAATCAGTGTGATGCGCACTGCATCGATATGCTGGATGGCATTGATTAGCCCGTGTACGTATTGGCCAACACCAACCGTCGGTTTGTCCCAAAAAAAGCCATTCATGGCAATGTGTAGCGTCATGGTTCAATCATAGCATATGCGTACTGCTTGCGCATGGGTGTATACTGACCGTAGGAGTGGCTATTCGATGTTGTTTACATCATGGCTTCACATCCATGAATGAAAAGAGTGCTCGATGCAATTACCGATTTCTTTCTGGCCACGCACGCGCCTCGGCTGGTGGGCCGTTGGCATCATGATGACATTTGTTGTGCTCTTTGTAATCAATGCTAGCATGATGGCAGTGCACACGTCTGAAATTTGGTGGATGCAGACAGTGCTGCCGATCTACGGTATTGTCATGGTGCTGTGTGCGCTCGGCGGTGGTATTTGTGGGGTCGTCGCATGGCGCCGCGCTCACGATTATTCGTTTGCGGTAATGATGTGCATGATTCCGTTGATTTTGTTTACGTTGTTCCTTGCGGGTGAATTTCTTATTCCCCACTAAAAAGTAGGATATATGCGTTTATTTTGGCCACGGACACGACTAGGGTGGATTGCTGCAGGTTCATTTGGCACATTCGCCCTGTTGTGGTTCATCAATGGCTACATGGTTAAAGCCTCTGGCTACGGGCAGTGGTGGTTGACAGACATCCAACCCATCTACAGCATTGCGATGATTGTCACGCTAGTTGTGGCCTGTTTCGGTAGTGTATTTGCCTGGTCCATTGGGGGTGATGATGCTTGGGCAGTGCGTGTGTCCACCTTGCCCATTTGGGTCTGGACCTTTGTGCATACCATGATTTTTGTGTTGAATGCCTTGCATCTGTGACGCATAGGAGGGTGTATGCATGCATTTTGGCCGCGTACGCGCCTCGGGTGGTGGGCATTTGTCTTGGCCATGACGAGTATTGGACTATTTGTTCTCAATCGCATCATTATGCCTTTGATGGAGACACAGTCGTGGTACTATGGCGTGTTATCGGTGTATGAAGTTACCACGACTCTGTGTGGATTATCGGGTGGTGTATGTGCACTGGTGGCATGGATTGGCGGGTACGACACCTCGTGGGCGGTGCGGGTCAGTCTCATCCCGCTGTGTGTGTTTTTCGGTGGGCTCATATCACTGGTCGTCGTGTAACTACGAAATGATATCAGTCTCCGTGGTACAATGCGCACAATCCGTAATGAGTAGGAGTATGTGGCAATTATGGTGATGAATGTCGAACAAATTATGGCGGTGATTCCGCATCGCTATCCGTTTTTGTTGATTGATCGCATCGTCGAGCTCGAGCCTGGGGTGCGCGCTGTGGCCATCAAGCAGGTCACCATCAACGAGCCCTTTTTCCAGGGCCACTTCCCCGATTACCCCATCATGCCCGGTGTGCTGATTATCGAGGCCTTGGCGCAGACGGGGGCTGTGGCTGGCATGGTATTGCCCGAGAATAAGGGCAAAATTGCGTTGTTTGCGGGCATCGAAGGCGCACGCTTCCGCCGCCCCGTGGTACCCGGTGATTCGCTACGCCTGGAAGTCACCATCGAGGCTATGAAGCGTGGCATCGGCAAAGCTGCTGCCAAAGCGACGGTCGATGGCAATCTGGCCTGCGAAGCCCAGCTGACGTTTGCGTTGGTGGCGCGCACGAATTCGTAATTGAGAATGGAGAATGGAGAATGGAGAATTGAGAATGGAGAATGGAGAATGGAGAATGGAGAATTGAGAATGGAGAATGGAGAATGGAGAATGGAGAATGGAGAATGGAGAATGGAGAATGGAGAATGGAGAATGGAGAATGGAGAATGGAGAATGGAG
>JBKCGB010000089.1:0-17007 GCA_046303375.1 Roseiflexaceae bacterium | reverse complement strand
GATCAGTGCCCGTGGATTTGGGTCAAACTCGAGAATTGGTGGTAGCTGGTGTGTGCTGGTCACAGCATGTCATCCATCGACCAGTGGTTGTTCCAGCGCACGTCGATTTCATCACGTACTCGCTGAAACCGGATGTCCGTTGATAGCCGCAACCGCCCCTCGTGTGACTCATTGATTGTGGCCGCATGTATCATGTAGGCACTGTGTACGACCATATCGCCTGCTTCGTAATCTGCAATCAACCAGCGTGTATCAAGCCGGTCTGCCAAATGAGGCAAGTCTTTGGTCAGCCATCCTGTGGACGACATGTTTTTGTTGTAGGCGTTGATTTGCTCTTCGCGTGACATGGTATGGTTCTGCCCGCGAAATTCTTCTTCCATGCGGACACCCCATGTATGCGACCCCTCGAGGTAGACGAGTCCACCCATTTCCACTGGCACATCCCCAATAGGAATCCAGCTGGTAGCCACTTGATCTGTCCCGGCGCGCAAGTAGGTCAAATCGTAGTGTGCGCCCGTGGCTGCGGATTCGAATGGTTTGGTGTGACGGATGATTTTGCGTTTGTGCAAATAGGGCGCACCATCAAACAGTTGCTCATAAAACTCCCAGATCGGTTGCTGCAAACAAAATGCTTCGTAGGCGCACCAACGTACGATTTCGTGGTACAGCTTGGCAATCTGCTTGTGGTCTTCACCGCCACCGCTATAAATTCCTTCGCCTGGGTCAGTACCAGGTTTGAGTAACCCAGTCTCAGCGAATGCTGCAAAAAACCGCTTGCGGAAGGCAAAAACACCTTGCCGATCTAGAATTCCTTTGAGCCACAAATATCCTTGTGCATGAAACTGCTCACGCAACTGTGCAATCGGTGTATGTGGGTTTGATGGCGTCAGGCGTCCCAAGCGACGCTCGTTACCTTCGAGGATGAATCCATTGCTTTTGAGCGGGTTTGGATAGGCGATGTTGCTTGTCATGAGTCAACTCCTTTGGTCGGGAATCGTGTCTATAGTAGCATATTCATGCATCATATGTTCCCAGATCTCGTAATTAAATCATGCCACTGAGCAGCCCATGACTGTATAGAAGCACCTGTAATATACCGACATTCCTGAGACCATTTTTATGCATAGCTTATCTGCATGTCCACTAATACACCATCATCAACAAAACCATGTGGCATTGGATAGAGTGTAATCGTAATCGCACATGTGTGCCGGTGCTGTGTGTTGAGCTCGTTGAGTACCTCTCGCACATCGTGTTGTGCGGAAACCATTGCTCCCCTGTATCCAAAAATGACACGTGTCTGTTGTTTGTGGAGAGCCTGATACATGCGTGTATTGAGTTCCACTATCCCTACCACAGTGTGCTCGGGCTCTAAATAGATTAGCCCTGTCTTTTGTAGTATTGCATGCACCATACCGCGTTGTCGGGGCATGCTCCGTCCCAACAGTTGTAGATGCTCGCGATATTGCATCTGTGCAGGCGGGAACGGCTTCTGCCCTGCCAACACGGTTACGGTATGTGTGTGTTGAATTTCTTTATCGGTCAACATGTAAAAACGATACATACTAAACGGTGTATTGGTGTCAGCCACCGTGCACCATGTGCTGTCGACGTGGTACCAAAACTGGTCGAGTTGTACCATATTCCACGCATGAGCTTCAAATTTCCCTGTCCCAGTAATTATCCTGCATGGTATCCCAACTGCGCGACACATGTGCCAGTACAGACTTGCATAGCCACTGCATACGGTTGATTGTGTGTCAAGCGCATCAAATGCAGTGCGGCGCTGGAGTGTCTGGTCGTATCGTATATGTGTAGTAATCCAATCGTGTATCGCTAGGAGTTTTTGCTGTTTGTGCATGGCCGTGTCTGTGATGCTATGGATGATTTGTTGTACTTGTTGATTGACATAACATAATTGCGTACTGTCTTCAAGATAGTCAATTTCAATTGCAAGCACTGTCTTGTTGCTATAAACGGTAGTACCAATCTGGTATTGTGACACCGTATGGAAGTGCGGATCAGTTGCGCCGTGTAGGAATTGGCTCACCAGTGCTGCAGGGTCTGAGATGCGCTTTTTTTCGAGATATGTAATCGTAAACGCTGCTACGCGTTGCTGTAGCATCGTATCGATACTCGTGCCAATCGCACTGAGGGTATGGGCAGTCATGTCTGGTATGGCATGTGTCATACACCGTATTATAAATGGTATGATACCAACGGGTTTATTGCTGAGGGAGGAGAATAATCATGCCGTACAATGCACATTCAGATCGCTACGCTAGCATGCGCTACAACCGATCTGGGCGCAGTGGCCTCAAACTTCCTGCGATTTCATTGGGATTGTGGCACAACTTTGGTGGTGTTGATGTATACGAAAAATCGCGTGCCATGGTTTTGGCTGCGTTCGACATGGGTATCACCCACTTCGATTTGGCGAACAACTATGGACCACCAGCAGGTTCAGCAGAAGAGACGTTTGGTCAGGTGATGCAGCACGATTTGCGTCCCTACCGTGATGAAATCATTGTTTCGTCGAAAGCCGGCTATTACATGTGGCCTGGTCCATATGGCGAATGGGGCTCACGCAAATATCTCGTCTCAAGCTGTGATCAAAGCCTCAAGCGGATGGGGCTCGACTATGTCGATATTTTTTATCATCATCGTCCTGATCCAGATACTCCCATCGAAGAAACCATGCAAGCACTCGACTATATCGTGCGTAGTGGGCGCGCCCTCTACGTGGGTATCTCGAATTATCGTCCTGCCCAAGCGCGTGAAGCGTTTGCGATTTTGCGTCAGCTGGGTACGCCGTGTGTTATCCACCAGCCGTCGTACAACATGTTTGACCGCTGGATTGAAGAAACTGGTCTACTCGATGCACTTGCCGAACACGGCGTCGGCTGTATTCCATTCTCACCACTTGCGCAGGGGATGCTCACGGATCGCTATTTGCAGGGAATTCCAGATGGTTCACGTGCCAGCAAGCCCCATGGCTTTCTCAAACCAGACCGTGTGACACCTGAAAAATTGGCCATTGTGAGTAAGCTACGCGATATGGCAGTGGCGCGTGGACAAAACACCGCCCAACTGGCACTGGCGTGGGTGCTTCGTGATGCACGGATTACATCCGCGCTCATCGGGGCAAGCTCCGTGGAGCAAATCAAAGAAGCAGTAGGCGCGTTAGCGGCTGCACCATTGACTGCTGCTGAGTCTGCGCGTATCGAACAGATTTTGCAAGGACAAGGGTAAGATTCCATGCTTGCGCGGCTCCTGATTTTTTTTGGTGTGCCACTGACTGTGTTGCCGTTGGTATTTCGTTGGGCAGTGGTGCATGCCACTGCCCAAGCCGAGCAAAATCTGTTTGCACCGCAGGTGTCGCAATATGCTCATCAGAGTTCGCCGTATCTGCTTACGGCTGTGAATGTTGGGCTGGTTGTCGGCATTGTACCGCTGTGCCTTGGGCTAATCTTGCTTATCCGTGAGCGCTTGCGTCCGTCATAAAAAGCGCCCCTCTGGCATGCTGAATGCCAGAGGGGCTTTTTATTTATTGGAGCGCTTGGATGCGTGTAAGCACATCGGTGGTCTGCGGTGCATCGAGTGTACCCACAATGAAATCACACTGCCATGTCTGCAAGGCTGCGATGTGCCGTATGTTGCCTTTTGCTTTTTCGGCAGTGTATCCTTCTGGCTCTGCTGTTGCTGGCATCGCAAAGCCGAGGCAGTCTTGATCGGGTGTGCGTGAAATCCACCGAATGGTGAATGGTAACTGGTCGGGGCGGTGTGCCACATAATCTGCACCACCATCAGGGTGCACGTGGGCACTGTGTGCCCAGCCATTTGCGTCTGCGTTAGGGTGAATGGTAAATACCACTTCCGGATTAAAGCCTAAATCGGGGTGTAACACGGTAGCGTGCTCGGGATGCTGTGCCAGCGATTCGATAAAATCGCGGTACCCGGCAGGTGGGGATATATGCGAAGGTATGCTTTTGCGCACACGAATCGCTTCGGCGTTGGTCGGTGCACTGGTGTGGAGTGTCGCCATATCGACGGGACGATAGTTGATATGGGCTAAATACATGAGGTCCATGGGGGTGTTTTTGTCGTTGTGAATGCGCATCGTCACCGTGAATAGCGTCTGATTTGCATAAAGGCGAACTTCGGGAGTGGCCACATAATTATCATTGAACGCCACCGTGTGACGAA
The DNA here is from genome assembly GCA_046303375.1 of Roseiflexaceae bacterium. Taxonomy (GTDB): domain Bacteria; phylum Chloroflexota; class Chloroflexia; order Chloroflexales; family Roseiflexaceae; genus UBA965. Next base: position 12,801 of record JBKCGB010000089.1, on the reverse strand, counting down.
ACGAACCAGCGATGGCTACATAGTTGCCTCGTTCGTCGGTGCCCAACGTCAGCCATGCTTTTTGATAGCGAGCATTTGGGAGTTCGCCGTGGAGCGGATGGTGGTCTGTGGGACCTGGTACACCCATGCGGGTCGCTCCACAATGAATGAAAAACCCGCCATACGTGTGGAGATAGGTGGTGGTTGGTTGTGGTTCACTAAACATCGACTTCATGCCGAGTTCGCGGCCATCGAATTGTGCTGACCAAATTTGTTGTCCCTGGTATGGCAACATGACGATGTGTCCGCGTGTGTTGCTGATTTGTAACCCGGCTACTCCACTGTCAAACAGAAACGTCTCAACCACGAAATCGGGTGTGCCTACCAATACCTGCCGCTTTTCACGGAACATCTGCTCACTCAGATGAATGACTGTACTCATTGTGCCTCCTCTGTGCATACTTCGTATGATATCCCCGACATACTCACATGAATCGGGATGTGCTGCGCTTGTGGCAAGACTCGTTGAATCGGTGTCAATTGATGCTGTGCAGTGGCTGCATCTGGCCACAATATGGCCACGGATCCGCCATCGCCACCTGCACCGTTGACCTTCCAACCGAGTGCACCCGCAGCCGCTGCCATGGCGATAAGTGTTTCTGCGTCAGCACACACTAGCGCCGGATGTAATGCGCGTTGTGCTTGCGTGTTGTGTTGTAAGGCTTCTCCGTATGCCCGTAAATCACCCATTTGAATTGCGGCTACAGCGTGGTGGGCGGCTGTCCGCAACGGTTCGAGGAGTGCTTGTGCAGCAGGTATCGTTTCGAATCGTCTGATGACTTCCTCGTGTACGTGTGATGAGCTATGTGGCCGTCCCAAATACCACAACTGGAGCTGGTTGTTGAGCGCGGTAATGGTGGATGCAGTCGGTGTGCACGGATTTCGTTGGTATCGTGGATATGCATGCATCACGATATCGTTGATGCCGCCAAACGCTGCCCCAATCTGGTCTTGAATCCCACTTTGTAGACCGAGTCGTTCGGTTTCGAGTGCGTGCGCACGGCGTGCTGCTTCCGCTGGGGACAGTGTGCGCTGGTGTAGGCGTGCCAAGGCACACAGCAATGCCACAGAAACTGCGGCTGATGTGCCTGTTGCGCATCCCGGTGGCATTTCTGCACTGATGTGAATATGCCAGCCACACCGTGGGGGTGGTGGGATTTCGGCTAGGGCAACACTAATCAATGGATGTACATCTGCCAACGCTCCAGCAGGTACGGCGGAGTCGTCGCCGAGTTGCACATCAATGCCAAGTGCCTGTGCGCGAATATCGACACAGACACCTGGATGGACCGCAATACTGCATACCCGACCATGCCCGGCAAACCACGTGTCGCTCCATCCGCCTACATCACAGATCCGGACTGGGGTGCGTACCCGCACGCGGGATACTGTCATGAGATCGTCTCGCATTTCAGCTCGAATACTTGCACCATTATAACGCCAACACGCTACAGTGGCACCTCATGCACAACTGTAGCGTGTTGATGCGGTGGGTGACTACTCTGTTACTGGTGGCATGTCGCGATTGCTTTTGCGTAGCGGTATTTCATCAAGCAAGAGCAAAATAACGGCAAAAGAAATAACCACCAACCAGATGGCATTCTGGTAGATCTGTGTAATGCTGGTGGTGAACGAACGTTTAATGGCGAGCTCAATCTTAGCCCCAAGTGCTGCTACGTTGTTGCGCACCTCCGTGTGACGTGTTTCGAGTGTAGTCAGTATCTGTGGTAAGGTGCTCGGAGTAAGTGCCTGCTGTTCGATTGCTGCTTTGAGTGGCGCAGGCACAAGTGGATCTGCGAGCAGTGTGGCTGCAGTGGCGCTATCGCCATTTGCGACGGCAGTGAGTTGACTGTTCAGAGTTGTGAATTGAGCATCCACCGCCGCAAGCATTTTGGCTGATGGCGATGTGGCACTCCCTGCGCCCTCGCTCACACTATTGCGCAACGAATTCCCAGAAAAATTGAACTGTGATTGCATCTGCGCAGGGAGCTCGGCCATGAGCGGTTTCATTTCTCTGTTGATTTGCGCAGTGAGTGTAGTGGTTAGAATGACGCCAAAGATGGCCGCGCCGATAGCTTGTCCGAGCTGTTGAAAGAATTGGCGGTTTGCCACAGCTGTTCCCATATACTGGTATGAGACTGCATTTTGCATGGCTAAATTGAGCAGCGGCAGCGTCGGTCCCAAGCCGATACCAAGTACAATCATACGCCACACCACATCACTGCTTTTGGAGTCGACGGTGAGCTGTGTCATCAGAAAGAAACCGATCAGCATGACGGCAAATCCAACCAGAATGAACGGTTTGTAGCGACCGGTACGACTGACGAGTTGTGATGAAAGAATACTACCAACCACAAAACTTAACATGAGTGGGATTTGTGCACTGCCAGCTTCAGTGGCACTCACGCCAAGCACATTAACCATGTAGAGCGACAAAAAGAGGAATGCCCCAAAAAATGCAGCACCATTCAGCAACGACGCAAACATGGTGACACTGTATGTTTTGTCTTTGAATAGCGCCAAGCGAATAATGGGTGATTCTGCGCGACGTTCGACAATCAGAAAGATGGTAATGAAGATGGCAGACATGCTAAACATGCCAATGACGATCGCAGAGTTCCAAGGATGCAATTCTTTGTCGATGGTGAGTCCCAGCAACAACGGCACGACCCCGAGCATCATGGTGATGCTCCCCAACCAATCAATTTTGGCGGTCATGTGATGACTGAGTGATGGCATGAACCGCACGATGAACGCTATCGCTACAATGCCAACTGGTAAATTGACATAAAACACCCAATGCCAACTCAATGCATCGGTGAGATAGCCACCGAGTAACGGGCCGATGATACTCGATACACCAAAGACTGCCCCAAAAATACCCATATACTTAGGACGTTCTGCAGGTGAAAACAAATCGGCTGGTATCGCAAATGCGGTTGATGTCAAGCCGGCGGCACCGATGCCTTGGACTGCACGAAAGCCGATGAGTTGATAGATATCTTGGGCAATACCACACAACATCGAACCAATCAAAAAGACCACGATGCCAAACAATAGAATTACCCGCCGCCCATAGAGATCAGAAAGTTTGCCGTAAATAGGCACCATCGTAGTGCTTGCGAGCAAATACGCAGTCGACGTCCATGCCACAAACTCAATTCCTTGAAGGTCGCGAATAATGGCGGGCATTGCTGTCGATACAATGGTCTGGTCGAGTGACGACAAAAATAGGCCGAGCATCACGCTCGCAAGAATAAACATTTTTGTACGATGAGGTAGGTCTTCTGCATGAAATTCGACGGGGGCCTGAGCTTGGTGTGTCACGAGGTTTCCTTCTGTAATAGTGTACGTGTGTGCATCATTATGGTCAGCAATTCAGTTACTGTTGATGCGGGTAGATGACTGAGTTGGGTCTGTAACGAATGGATGGCTATTGCACGCACCGCATCAATGATTTCTCGACCTTTGGCGAGTAAATAAATACGCCGGATGCGACGGTCATCCTCGTCATCATGACGACTTACGAGGCCGTCTTGCTCGAGGCGATCGATGAGTTGACTCGTACTCCCGAGTGTGAGATGCAATTGTGTGGCCACATGGCTGATAGTGACGCCTTCGGTGTCACTTAACATGCGCAGTACCATATACCGTGGCACGCTGATGTCATTTGTCTGCAAATAGTGCATGATGTCTGCTGCCCCCGCTGCCCGGAGCAGATTGTTGACCTCGTGCATGACTTCTGCTAACGCCTGGCATTGCGTCCGCTCTTGTGTCATCAGACCTCCATTTCTCATTGAAACTTAGGGTATACAAACTATTTGTATATAGTAAGTATTTCACCGAAAATGTCAAATGGGAGTGGCAGGTGTGATTGGTGTCGGTGCAGGTGAGCGCCCAATTTTCAGTGCAATAAAGAGCATCGCGCCGATAAAATGAAATGCAGCAGCTACGATGAGTGCAATAGTTGTACCAATGCTGCGTGCCATGGCAGTGGCGAGCAGTGGTGAAAGCAGGCTCACGGTAAACATAACCATCTGATAGGCGGGCATGACCGCGGTGACTTGCCCTGGAGGGCAACTATCGAGGAGTACATCAATCAGCACGAGCTCGATTCCTGCGGTGGCAATGCCCCACACAATGGCGACATAGATGAGCGGTGTCATACTGCCCACTAATGCGGTGATCAGTGGATAACTGCCAAGCGCAATACTGCAGACCCACAATATACCGACACGCCCTTTGTACCGTGTTGCAATATAGGTGCCGAGCGTATATCCAAAAAGCAGTGTGACACTTTGAATCATAGAGACGAGCCCGATGGCGTTGTCATCAGCATTCAATGCCCGAATCCAGTGCAATGGGTACAGGGGCATCGACATGGCCACACCTGCTTGGAATACTGCTTGGCAGATGATGAATAGGCGAAAGTTACGGTATGTTTTGAGATAGTAGATGATTTGTGTAAAGGCCTTGCGTACCGAAACGGGTGCTGCGTGTGTGTCACGACGTTCTGGAGGTACTTCGTAGTTTCTGGCGGGAAAAAAGGCAAATACGGTAAAGAGTGATGAGACGCATATTACGATGGCGTATGCGGAGAGCGGTGCATTGCTGCCGAGATAACGCCCCGCAAGATACACGGAAATACCGTTACACACGCCGAGAATCGACCACCGCAAACTCATTAACTGGTAGCGCCGTGAAATATCGATGATTGACCCCATTACCACATTAAAGACTAATGTGAGTGAAGTTTGCGGTAATGTGGCAATTGCAGCAATCCCAACCATGACAATGATAGCTGTCTGTGCATCAAACAAGAGCGGTACCACACCCATGAGTGGATAGCTGAGAAAGAGCAGCAAACGACTCCAGGCGTACCATGGAATTACGTTGTTTGACTTGCTGATATACATGCCGAGTGGTACGGCGAGCAGGAGGCCTGCAATCGCAGGCAGTGATGATAATAGCCCGACACTGAGTGGATCGGCTCCAAGACGTGTCAATAAGACGGGGATGAATATTCGCACCCCTTCAACAATGCCTACCCCAAACCCATCGATCATGCCACGAGTCATGTTGCGATCATCACCGTTTTGGGGTGCATACAACCATGATGGTGCGCTGAAACGGCGTGCTAATTGCGTGAAACGAGATTCCATGTACAATCCTTAGTGCAACGGGTATAGGCATTATATCAGGGGAAAACGTGACACATACAGTTGAAGTTGCACAGTACTACGACCGTTTGACGAAATGGTTCCTCCGTACCGGATTGACGAAACGCACTGGCGCCATCCATCGTGTGGTGCGACTCCCTCCACATATCGACATTGAAACTACTGACGGAGATGCAGTACACGCGTTGCTTGTGCGAGAACTCAACGCGCTACCGGCTCTCGATGCTGTTGCTGATTTGGGTTGCGGTGTAGGTGCAAGTATGCGTGCCGTAGCCGCTGCGGTTGCGACATCCACACATGTCAGTGGGATTACGATTAGTGCTATCCAGGCCGCACACGTGCCGGTTGGCAGTGTGCTTGTCGCATCATTTGATGCATTGCCATATGCAGATGCGTCACTGAATGCAGTCTGGGCGATTGAATCATTTGCGCATGCACGTAACCCGGCACATTTCTTTGTAGAAGCGGCGCGCGTGTTACGCCCTGGTGGCCGCTGTATTATTTGTGATGATATGCGTGTATCTGCAGACATGTCTCCATACATTCATGCCTTTCAGCAAGGGTGGATGGTGCCAAATATTGCCACGGTTGAGCAACATCAACATCACGCACAAGGTGCAGGATTGGTACTGTGCAAGCGCATTGATTTGACTGCAGGGCTGACCATACGGGCATTGCCAGACTGGCTTGCCAAATGGATTGTGCAACACGTATTGCCACGGGTATCGTTGTCGCTATTTCTCCGTTCCATGATTGGTAGCATGGCGTTACAACAGTGCTACCAACAGCAGATCATGCGCTACGAATTTCTTGTGTTTGAGAAACAACATGCGTAGACATAACGCGCATCCTGTACAAGTCATATTAGTTGTTGGTGGCACACGCGGCGATGTACAGCCGTTTGTGGTGCTTGCACACGAGCTGCAACGGCTCAATGTGCCTGTGCGCATTGCAGCCCACGAACGGTGGCGCCCACTGCTTGAATCGCAGCACATTGCATGGTATGCACTGCCCGACGATCCGACGAGTCTATTACTCAAACCAGCATATCGTGCGGCACTGAGTTTGCACCATGGCATCGTGCGTGGTGTATGGCACACCATACGCTATTTATGGCATAGTCAACGCTTGATGCGTGCTGCACTTGCGGCAGTCCAAGAATTCACAGATGCCGACACGCTGATTGTGGCAAGTCTGGCCACGCAATGGGCTATGCCACCACAAAATGGCATATGGGGGTTGCTGCAACCGATTATCCCCACCACTGCATTCGTCTCGCCATTATGGCCGTGGCGGCGCTCATTGATGTCTGCTAAAACCACACATCGCTTGATAAACTGGGGTATGTGGCAACCGTGGGTGTGGGCTGGTGGACGCAGGCGAGGTGGATTGCATCATATCAGTGCACAGCGTGCATTGCTTGCGGTATCCCCGGTACTCATGCCGGCATGGCCAGACCGTCATTCGCTCCATCTCGTTACGGGCTTCTGGCACCATGTAGACCCCCGGCCTTTGCCTGCAGTGGTAATACGCTTTCTGCGCCGTGGTACGCCATTTGTGGTAATTACGATGGGCTCGCCGGGTCACAATGAACCAGTGTCATGGTATCTGCATCTCATTGCGGCGGCACGCGCTGCTGGTGTAGATGTCGTAATGCACACGCCCAAAGGATTCGTGCATGAAGCGGTGGATGATGATGGTGTGTGTGTGGTCAGTGGTGATCTCAATCATCAGGCACTCTTTCGTGGGGCGCACGCTGTCATTCATCATGGCGGTGCAGGTACATTTCATACAGCATGTGCGGTCGGTGTGCCGTCGTTGATTATTGCACGGGGGGTCGATCAACAATTTTGGGGCGAGCGTGCAGTTGCACTTGGGATTGCTCCGTGTTGGATGATACGCAATCGCGCAAAATTGAGTACAATAACGGAGGCAATTGCAGATGTAATAGCGGATCCATCGTATCGGTATCAAGCACGCGCAGTGGCGCAACAGATGGCGTCCGAGCAAGGAGCACACCGGGCAGCGCAGATCATTGCACAGTATGTTCGTTCGTAGGATTGTTATTCGCAGGATTTGTGACTAAAGGTGTGTTATGTCGCAGCAAGTTGCGTTCGCGCAGTATCGAGAATTGTTGTATACCTATTTCTGGCCACAACGCCGCCAAGTGCTGGTGTTGGTGGTGCTTATTCTATTGGACAACGGTCTGCAGTTGCTTGGTCCACGCTTACTCGGGCAATTTGTGGATTCTGCTATTCATGCCACTGAAAGCAGTCAGTTACAACGTATAGGTATCTACTATTTGGTAGTCATGATTTGTCGCCAGGTGGCACGTCTGTTTGCGACGTATATGGGTGAAACCATTGGATGGCGGGCATCCAATGCGCTTCGATTCGACCTTGCGCAGCATACCATGGCCTTGGATATGTCGTATCACAAGCAACAAAACCCTGGCATCATGATTGAGCGTATCGATGGCGATGTGACGAGTCTCAATCGTTTCTTTTCACAGATGGTGCTGCAAATAGGCGGTAGCATCTTGTTGTTGATTTCAACGGTCGGTGTGTTGTTAGCGCAAAACTGGCAACTTGGCGTGATGATGTTCCTTTTTATTATTGTGGCTGCCATTATTCTCTATCTCTTGCGCAATGTGGCAGTCCCATATTGGGAAGGTGGCCGCGAAGCATCCGCTCAGTTGTTTGGCTTCCTCGAAGAGCGTCTTGCTGGCATGGAAGATATCCGCGGGCTAGGCTCACGTGGTCATACTATGACTCGTTTTGAGCAACTCATGCTACGCAAAAACCACTACGATATTCTCGGGCGCGTCTATGGTGGAGTTACATGGATTGTGCCAGTGGGTCTGGCTGCGATTTTATCAATTCTGATTTTAGGGATCGGCACTCACCTCTATCTTACTAATCAGATTGGGATTGGGCTGATTGTGATGACGTTGTTGTATGGTGAAATGGTGGTCTGGCCGATACGCACTATCGCCCAAGAAATCGATCAGCTGCAACAGGCCACTGCAGGCATTGTGCGTGTCGCAGAAATCATGGCAATCAAATCACGCCTCGTTGATGGCACACAAGAGATGCCTGCGCAAGCGCCAGCCATTGCCTTTGATTGCATCACATTTGCCTATCCCGACGAAGAAGTCGATAAACACCCTGTCTTGCGTGATGTGTCGTTTGTCATTCCGCCGCAAAAGGTGGTGGGTTTATTAGGGCGTACCGGCAGTGGTAAAAGTACGCTGATTCGTCTACTGTTTCGCTTGTATGATGTCAACGCTGGTGAAATTCGCTTTGACCAAGCACCGATACGTGATTTCACCTTGGCATCATTGCGGCAGCACGTCGGCCTGGTGACACAAGACGTTCAGCTGTTTTATGCGACGGTGCGTGATAATCTCACCTTTTTTAACAAGGACATTAGCGATGACCGCCTGTATGAGGCATTGCGCACACTCGGATTACAACGCTGGCTAGAACAGCAACCAGACGGCTTGGATACGTTGTTGATGGCGAATGGAGCAGTCTCTGCTGGTGAAGCACAGCTGATTGCCTTGGCGCGTGTCTATCTCAAGCAGCCACATGTCGTGATTCTCGATGAAGCATCAGCACGTATTGATCCTGAAACCGAAAAGCTGGTTGAGCGTGCCCTCGATACTGTGTTGGCGGGCAAGACGGCTATTATTATTGCGCATCGTCTACAAACGGTGCGTCGTTGTGACTATATTGCCATCTTGGGGGATGGACAACTCATCGAATATGGTGCTGAGCACGATTTGCGTGCAAATGAGCAGAGTCGGTATGCGACCCTGCTGCGCACAGGCTCCGTGGAGGAAGAATTAGCATGACAGTGCAACCAACAGCAACCACCCCTACCCAAGTACTGTTGCGCATGATGCGCAAGGGAGGCTGGTGGTATGTCTTTAATTTATCAACAATTGTGGCTGTGCTCTTGATTGAGTTGTTGCCCGGATTCATCAATCGCGAAATCCTCAATAATCTGCAAGGAAACCAACTGACGAGTATTCCATGGTTGTTGCTTGGTGCCTTGGTCGGGATCACGGCAGCCCGTATGGCGTTGTTTGTGTTGTTGACGTATACCAATCCCAAAACCCGCATTGCATCCGAAAACGCGATGCGTAAATCGCTATTGGCACGGATTTTTCAACAACCAGCAGTCTCTGCGCTCAAAGGGTCACCAGGGGAAATTGTCTCGCGCTTCCGTGATGATATTGGCGAAATGCCCCACACGGTACTCCATCTCAACGATATCATCGCACTGTCACTCTTTGCAGTGGTAGCATTTTATACGATGTATCAAATCGCACCGTCAGCAACGCTCGTTATTATGTTGCCACTTGTGCTAATTGTGGCCGGCGCCCGCGTTACGTACGACCGTATCTACGTCTATCGCCAAGAACGGCGGCGTGCAACAGGGCGTGTGGTTGGATTCATCGCTGAAACGTTTGGCGCCATCCAGGCGGTGCAAGTTGCTGGTACAGAACGCCATGTCTTGCGTCATTTTGCCGAACTCAACAAAGTACGTGAAGTCGCCACATTGCGTGAAGTATTGTTTGATGGCTTACTCTCATCACTGTTTCGCAATGCGGTTGACATTGGTATCGCAGTGATGATGCTCATGCTGCATCAACAAGCCGTGGGTGGTGAGTTTCGTGCAGGTGATGTGGCTTTTTTTGTCTATTCACTCGGGGCAATCAGTGAACTTCTCGGTGAATTAGGGATATTTATCGGTCGACAACAGCAAATGCGTGTATCGGTACAGCGTCTGGAGAATATTGGGCATGGCTTGCCAGCAGATCAACTCTTTGATGATAAACCATTCCCAGCGATTAAAGCTCTACCGCCACTTCAGACACTGGCAATACGCCATTTGTCGGTTCAATGGAAGAATGGTGGTTATGGCGTGAAAGATGTATCGCTCGATCTTGCCCCAGGCCGACTCGTGGTGGTGACGGGTGTGGTCGGTGCGGGCAAAACGACGCTATTGCGCGGTATATTGGGCATGCTGCCGCGTGTGACTGGTGAAATGTACTGGAATAATACCCTGATTGATGACCCAGACCTGCAATTGGTGCCGCCTGCAGTCGCTTATACGAGCCAAGTGCCACGTCTCTTTTCTGATACAGTTGAAGACAACATTACGCAAGGTCGCCACATGTCGTCTACCGAGCTCGATACTGCTATTCATGGTGCAGTATTTGAGTATGATGTGGCGCAATTTGAACATGGCATTGCTACGTTGGTTGGTTCGCGTGGGGTGCGTTTGTCGGGTGGGCAAATCCAGCGTGCCGCCTTTGCACGAATGCTCTACGAACGTCCACAGGTGTGGCTCATTGACGATGTCTCGAGTGCGCTAGATATTGTAACAGAGCAACTCTTGTGGCAACGATTCAGTGAAATCCGCAGCCAAGTGGCGTGTCTGATCGTGACTCATCGTCCACAGGTGATGGCCATGGCCGATGAGATAATCGTCATGAAAGATGGCTGTGTACAGGCACGGGGTACCTATACGGAACTCATGTCAAGTGGACAATTAACCCACTGACAGACACACGAAGCGGAGGACGAATATGGCACTCTATGGTGTGGTAGAAACCGGTGGCACCAAAATGGTGTGCGCTATCGTGGCTGGGCCAGATGATGTGCGTGACGAAGTGCGCTTCCCCACCACTACTCCCGAAGAAAACATCCCGCAGATTATCGAATATCTGCGTCGATACCATGCGCACACGCCGTTGCGTGCGGTGGGGATTGGTTCATTTGGTCCGATTGTGCTTGATCGGGCTGACCCGCAGTACGGCTGTGTGGCACCAACCACCAAACCAGGATGGAGTGGAGCGCCAATCGTTGCGCCAATTGAGCAGGCACTAGGGATTCCTGTGGGATTTGACCTCGATGTGACAACCGCCGGATTGGGTGAGCTCCAATGGGGGGCAGGCGTCGGCCTCCAACACATTGTCTACTATACGATTGGCACGGGGATTGGTGCCGGTATCATCAGTCGTGGACAACCTCTTGCATGTATGGCACATCCAGAAGCCGGGCATCAGCGGATTTCGCGCCATCCAGCTGATGCATTTCCCGGGTTTTGTGTGTTTCATGACGACTGTTTGGAAGGATTAGCCTGCGGTCCGTCGATTGAAAAACGGTGGGGCATCAAAGCGCATTTGTTGGCCCCAGATCACCAGGCATGGCAGTTTCAGGCTGACTATCTGGCACAGGCGGTCATGAATACTATCCTATTTGTGTCACCGCAACGGATTATTCTGGGTGGTGGTGTTATGGAGCAGATGCATCTCTTTCCCATGATTCGCCGGCGTGTGCTTGAGCGACTCAATGGATATATCAATGTGGATGCAATAACCAAGCATATCGATGAATACATCGTGCCGCCAGCCCTGGGTAATCGTGCTGGCATGTTGGGCGCATTGGTGCTCGCTATGCGCGCATCCGCATCGTAGTGTTACAAAAGGAGTCCACCGATGTACTTCTGTAAAGATGATTTTATTGGTATTCATGATGTTGCCCATCTGGCGGCAGGTGGTGAAACCCCGCAGCTAAAAAGTCATTTGGCAGCGATGGCGCAGTTTGCAACGGACAAAGCGTTGGGGATGCCTGGGCGTGAACGATTTTTTGCGGTGCGCCAGCGTGTTGCGCATCTGCTTGCGCAGATGCTCAATGTGCCTGCTGCAGATATCGGTTTTGTTGGCAGTAGCTCGGCTGGCATGATTCAGGTGGTGGCTGCATTGCATTGGCAGCCAGGCGATGAAGTGCTTGTTGTTGATGACGAATACCCGAGTGGGCGGTATTTGTTTGCCTGGTTGGCGCGCTACGGAGTAACGTGTCGCTTTGCTGCCTATCATCCAGATCCTAATCAAGAAGTCGCAAATCTTGAGTCGATGTTGACCAACCGCACACGCCTCGTATACGTCAGCCATGTCAGTACGCGCACAGGGCGACGAATCGACATCCAACGTCTCAGCAACAGCGCACATCGGGTTGGTGCAAAGTTGCTCGTCGATGCCACTCATTCATTGGGGATAATTCCCGTGGATGCGGCAGATGTAGATTATTTGGTGTGTAGTGGCTATAAATGGTTGCTGGGTACACACATGGGGATTGTGATGTGGAATCGGGCGCGCGATAACGGCTTTCATCCACCGGTAGGTTGGCGCTCTGGTACACCTGGTGCATCTCCAGATACCTATCAACTTCACGCTGATGCGGCGCGCATTGAGGTCGGTAATCCGAATTTCGTCGATTTGTATATCATGGAAAATGCGCTTCAATATCATAACCGTGTGCCAATTACGGATATTGCTGCGTATGCGCTCACTCAAGGCTCGTTGCTCGTTGATATGCTACGTGCCCACGCACAGTTGCTTACCCCAGAGGATCCAATGCATCGAGCAGGGAATATTTGTATCGAAACGGCGCATGCTCCATCAATTGTTGCACAAGCCGCCCGCCATGGTGTGGTGGTGTGGGGTGATGCGGATCTGCAACGAATACGGCTATCGGTGCATGCGTATGTCACACCTGCTGATGTGATT
>JBKCGB010000088.1:0-9148 GCA_046303375.1 Roseiflexaceae bacterium | reverse complement strand
CGCCGGCACCGTTGAGTGCCGCCATGGGGTCGTCGGATGCGCGGCATTTCACGCATGTCGGATGTGCCGGCGTGGAGTTTGGCCCAGTTGGCGGTGGAATCGGTAGTGACGAGGAGTGGACAAGTGTGGTTGGGCTTACCGACTATGCTGCCATCATGCGGCATTTTTTAGGCGAGGTGCGGTAAAGAGCATGGTAATCGAGTAGCTGACACCTAGATGTGTGGTACCAAACATACTCCCGCCACTGGGACTCCCAGTGGCGGGTATGGCAACGCTTTCTGATCGAGAAAGCGAGGATATCCAAATATTGTTCGCTGATACCAGCATACAATAAGGGCCTGTATTTTTAATGAGAAACATATAAATATACACTTAACGCAGCATAAAAAACCGCCACCGCAGATGCGGTGGCGGTCGTGTACGGCTGACTAGGGACGTAACACAATCTTGGTGACAGGTGCGGTACCTGCGAGCAACTCTTTGAACGACATATCGCCGGCACTGAGTGGGCGTTCGATGAGCCAGTTGCTGGCTGGGTGTGCCACGCCACGCCCGATTAAATCAACCGCTGTGGCAAAATCATGCTGCGTATAACAGAAACACCCCAACAGGCTGATTTCTTGGCGGATGACATAGTTGGTCGGGATGGCGGTTTCGTCTTCGTGGAGACCCATCAGTACCACCGTGCCACCCGGTGCAGTCGCCATAATCCCCTGGTTGCGCACTGCACTGGTGCCTACTGCATCAATCACCACATCCACACCACCTGGGAAGAGGGCACGGGCGGCTTTGACGGTATCGTCACTGCGGGCATTAATGGTATGGGTTGCGCCCCATTCACGGGCTACTGCGAGCCGATTATCAGCAATATCACTACTGATGATGGTCCGTACTCCGCGCGCTTTTGCCGCAGCAATGGCACACAAACCAATGGGACCGGCACCGAGAATGAGGACGATGCTCTCTGGACTCGGTTGCGCCAGCCTGACTGCGTGGACGGTGCATGCAAGTGGTTCACATAACGATCCGGCGATGTCGGAGACGTGGTCAGGTAGTGACCAACAGAGATTAGCTGGTATGGTCATATATTCGGCAAATGCCCCCGGGAGATGCGCACTCAGCAGTTTACGACTGCGACATAAATGCTCTAGCCCGCGCTGGCACCGATCACATGCCCCACATGAGACGAGTGGGTTGAATGTCACACGCTGTCCCACCTGGGCAGGCGTACCATCGTACAAACGACCACTTCCTGCTACAATGGTGCCCGCTCCCTCGTGCCCCATGATGAGCGGGGGGAAGCGGATGCTGCTCTCGCCGAGGTAGCCACTCAATTCGGATCCACAAATACCCACGGCACCAATATGAATCAACACCTCGCCATCGTTTGGAAGTGGCACTGGCACGCGCTGTAATTCCATCTGCTTTGGTCCAAGCCAGACCAGTGCTGACATGTGTGCTGGTGTCGTGCTCATCGTTGAACGCTCCTCTGTCGGAAACCAGGTGCAGTATGATCTGGCAGGAATCTATGTGTGTGATTATAGCACTAGTTGTTGTCAGGCAAGTTGCTTGGTATTACAATGAGGGCATTCATCAACCCATCCCAGTTCACACCCAGAAAGGTGCAATGATGCTCCCACACGATTATGTACAACGTGTCTATGCTGGTATCCTTGGCAAAATTATCGGTGTCTATGTCGGCCGCCCTTTTGAGGGATGGTCCCACGAACGCATTATGGCGGAACTCGGCGAAATCAATTACTACGTCCACGAACAACGGGGGATGCCATTGATTGTGGCTGATGATGATATTACGGGTACATTTACCTTTTTGCGTGCCATCCCTGATCATGGTCATTCACTAGGAGTAACAGCCGCGCAGATTGGTCAAACATGGCTCAACTACCTCATCGAAGAGCGCACTATTTTGTGGTGGGGTGGGGTGGGCAATTCGACTGAACACACCGCATATATGCGCCTCAAAAATGGTATTCCTGCACCACAAAGCGGCTCAATTGCGCTGAATTCCAAGGTGGTCGCCGAGCAAATCGGCTCACAAATCTTTATTGATGGCTGGGCCATGGTCGCTCCTGGTGACCCGGCACTGGCTGCTGATCTTGCCCGCCGAGCAGCAAGTGTCAGCCACGATGGTGAGGCTATCTACGGTGCACAGGTGATTGCTGCCATGGAGGCACAGGCATTTGTAGAGCACGACCTCAACAAACTCATCGACTGTGCGCTTACGTTTATCCCACGTGACAGCACAATCGCCCGCCTCATCCACGATGTACGCGATTGGCACGCTGAGTACCCTGATTGGCATCATGCACGCCAGCAAATCGAATCTCATTACGGCTACGATAAATTTGGTGGCAACTGCCACATGGTGCCTAATCATGCTCTGATTCACCTGGGGCTGTTGTATGGTGGAGATGACCTGCAACGTGCCCTCATGATTACCAATACTGCCGGCTGGGATACTGACTGTAATGCGGCTAATGTGGGATGTCTGCTGGGTATCAAAAACGGCTTGGCGCTCTTTGATGGTGGACCAGATTGGCGTGGTCCTGTGGCTGATCGCCTCTACTTGCCGACGGCAGATGGCGGACGTGCTATCACCGATGCCCTCACGGAAACATACCACGTGGTGAATATGGCACGTCAGCATCACGGAGAAGCCGTGCTGGCGCCCAAAAATGGCGCCAAGTTCCACTTTGGTTTGCCTGGCGCCGTGCAAGGATTTGTTGGCGACGATACACCACACAGCCGTGGTGTTGCGACAATCGACCAGGTCATGGGCTACAACGGTGGCGATACACCCGCCCTCGCAATCCGCTATCATCGCCTGGCGTTGGGGCGTAGTGCGGTGGCAACTACCATGACATTTATTCCGCCAGATGGCATCGAGACGCGGAGCTCGTACCAGATTTTGGCATCACCTACGCTCTACAGTGGTCAGATGCTTACCGCGCGCTTGGTTGCAGATGCACAGAATCAACAACCCGTGCATGCCCAACTCATCGTGCGTGTCTATGGTGTCGATGATGCCATTGAAACCATGTGCGGTCCGCAGGTCATCCTTGCGGCCACAGATGTTCGTGATGTGACGTGGCAGATTCCTGACACGCACGGCGCCCCCATCATGGCTGTTGGGCTGCAGTTGACGAGTGCCGTGCGTGCCGATGGGTGCGTGTATGTGGACTGTTTGACATGGCAGGGGAC
Source organism: Roseiflexaceae bacterium (assembly GCA_046303375.1). Classification (GTDB taxonomy): domain Bacteria; phylum Chloroflexota; class Chloroflexia; order Chloroflexales; family Roseiflexaceae; genus UBA965. The sequence goes on along the minus strand of JBKCGB010000088.1, from coordinate 5,926 downwards.
ACCCACCCTTACCCTCACCAAACCCACCCACAACGGTGTGCTGTGGCGCCGGGCATGGGTGGATGGCTGTGATAATTGGCACCCATCATGGCCAGAACCGTTTCGTTTGGCACAAAACAGCGGTACGGGATTGATTTGCATGGGTACTGCTGATTGGCGTGACTATACGGCGATGGCGACCATCATCCCACATTTGTGTGTGGCTGGTGGATTGGCGGTGCGTGTGCAGGGGATGCGCCGCTATTATGCGCTGCAATTCGTGGCAGGTGGGCTCATGCAGCTAGTCAAGCAACACGATGATGTACGGACAGTGCTCGCACAGATTCCGTTCGACTGGCAGCAGGCGACACCCTACGAGCTCCAGGTGTCAGTGGTGCAAGACCACATCACGGCACAGGTTGCCGGACAGGTATTGCACGCACGTGATACGACGTGGCAACAGGGTGGGGTAGGGTTGGTATGTACTGAGGGGCGCATCGCCGGTGAGTGTGTGACGATACGCCCGTAACGTGTCCATGCCCTTTGGCTTTCTTGTACTACAGGAGCATGCTGATGAAACCAAATATCATCTATGTGCATTCACATGATACGGGGCGGTATATCCAGCCGTACGGCCATGCGGTACCTACCCCGAATCTGCAGCGATTTGCTGAACAGGGCGTGGTCTTTCGCAATGCATTTAGCGTGGCACCGAATTGTTCGCCGAGCCGCTCAGCTTTGGTGACTGGGCATGCCCCGCATTGTAATGGCATGAACGGTCTGGCTCATCGTGGATTCGCTCTCGTCGACATCACCCAACACATCCTGCACACACTCCGTCCAGCTGGCTATCACAGTAGTCTCTTTGGGGTGCAACACGTCGCCAAACAGCCGCACCAGATCGGTTATGACCATGTGTGGGTTGAAAGTGGGCGTGCGGCGAATGTGGTCCTCGCGGCCCGTGATTTTTTGCAACGGGTGCCACAGCCCTTTTACATGGAGATTGGATTTTTCGAGACGCACCGTGAATTTCCCCAGCATGACGACGCAGACATCACCTACTGTCGACCACCTGCCCCTGTCCCTGATACTCCAGAGACACGCCGCGATATGGCAGCCTTTATTGAGTCTGCCAGCATTCTCGATGATGGAATCGGTGTGGTCATGCAGGCTCTGTGCGAGGCCGGTTTGGTTGAAAACACATTGATGTTTTATACGACCGACCATGGTCCAGCCTTTCCTGGCATGAAGACGACACTGACCAACCACGGGATTGGTGTGCCATTGATTGTGCGTGGACCAGGCGGATTTGCAGGCCCGCGGATGATTGAGGCGGCGGTCACGCACATGGATATTTTCCCCACAGTCTGTGAACTTGTCGGTATCCCGGCACCAGCCTGGTTGCAAGGCAAATCGCTGTTGCCACTCGTGCGTGGTGAAGTGGATGTGCTGCATGCGCAGCTTTATGCGGAAGTGACGTACCATGCCGCCTATGAACCGATGCGCGCCGTGCACACATCACGCTACAAATACATCAAGCGCTTTGATGGGCGCACGACGCCTGTGCGCCCAAATGTCGATGACAGTCCCAGCAAAACGGTGTGGCACGATCATGGTTGGGGTGATCGACCTCTTGACAGTGAGCTGTTGTATGACCTGATGTTTGACCCGAACGAGGCCAATAATCTGGTTGATAATCTGCACTATGCGGAGACACTCTCCGATATGCGGGCACGTTTGTGGCACTGGATGACTGCAACCCACGATCCACTGCTTGCTGGTGCCGTGCCATTGCCTGCGGGTGCCCAGACCAATGATGTCGATGATTATACGCCGACGGGGCCGTTGTATCCACCGTTGGCTGATACGGGTATGGAAGGCGCCGCTCAGACGCACCCGCACTAGTGTCTGCCACTATAACTATCGCAGTAGCATGTGATGTTTGTGGTGATAACCGGCGGAGATGTGTACAGTTATTGACGAAGTGCGATGACTATGGTTTAATCAGTCACACAGTGCGACCTAAGCAGAACGGTACCCGAATGACTGAGCAGCCACGGAAATTACCGCCAATGCGGGTGGCGGTCGTTGCCAACCTCAAAGGCCAGCTCGCAACCCCACTGCCGACACCCGATGCTGAAGCAGAATTTGACCAGCAAAGTACGATTGATGCCTTGTGCGCGGCGATTGCATCCGATGGTCATCAGGTCTCATTTTTACCAGGTGATGCCACCTTTCCTGTGCGTGTGCGTGAGCTCCAACCCGATATCTGCTTCAACATTGCCGAAGGAATGTACGGCGATGCCCGTGAGGCACACATTCCAGCTGTGCTCGAACTCTACCAGATACCGTATACGGCATCACGGGTACTGACCAACGCTGTCACACTCGACAAAGTGCTGACCAAACGCATCTGGCAGCAACATGGGCTCCCCACGGCGCAGTTTCAAGTGTTTGTCAGCGGCACCGAGCGACTCGCCACTAATCTCGTCTTTCCACTCTTTGTCAAACCTGCCTGTGAGGGCTCTGGCAAAGGCATGGATGCAGGTTCAATTGTGCATACCGTGGATGCGCTGTATACGCGCGTACGCTGGATTATTGCACAGTATGCACAACCGGCCCTCGTAGAATCCTACTTGCCGGGACGCGAATTCACGGTGGGGATTGTTGGTGGATCCCGTGCTCGGCACGCCAGCCGTATGCCGCAGCACTATGCTCCAGACGGCTACATGCGCTTGCCGATTCTCGAAATCGAAAGTAGCACATCTGTTACCCCTGGTGTCTATGGTACTGCCAACAAGACGTTGGCCATTGCCGATGAGGGTGTGGCATCGTTTATTTGCCCGGCACCGCTGGATGCTGCTACGTATGCCGAATTGTATCGGCTCGCCATTGCAGCCCATGAAGCAGTGGGTGCTAACGACATCTCACGTGTTGACATGCGCTTTGATGCTGCTGGGATGCCACATTTAATTGAAATAAACGCATTGCCGGGGATGACACCCGATTTCAGCGACTTGTTTCTGATGACCAATGCTGCAGGGCTGGCCTACAATGACGTGATTCTCGAGATTCTGTATCTGGCCGCATACCGCTACGGCATCTTTGACCAATAATCGTGATGGTATGGAATGATAATTACGGTGGCGTGACCTCGATGTTTCCGTTGTCGATGATCAGGCTGAGCGATACATCGGCGGGATTGGTCTTGGTGTTGACGACCTCGCTATGAAATGTACCGTTGTTGGCGCGGTGCACTGTGGCAATTGTCATCGTCTGATCTACTTTCATCGCTATGCTGCCATCTTTGACATAGACGTCATGTTGACCTGCCTGGACGACGTGGAGTGCCACACTGCCACGGTTGAGTGAGATATTTGTTGATTTTGGGGCGAGTCCTTTGATGCTGCTACTGACTGTGCTCGTCAAATCGAGTTGATCGATTTGTGCGGAATTGACCGTTATTGTGCCTAACGTGGAAGAGACGACCACGTTGTGCAATATACCACCTAGGTTGATCTCCCCGAACGTATTCGTGATGGTGAGTGACGTGCCGTGTGGAACTTGCACATCGAGTGTGATGTTGGGTTGGCTCGTATTACCGGCCAGTTCCTGCCAAATTGCACGTTCGTCAATCACATATGTGGCACCATTTTGTGCAATAAGTGGTATCAACCTATCATTTGGTTTATACGGCACATGGAAAAACACCTTTATCTGATTGGTGGGGCTTTCGCTGATACTCACATTCCCACCCGTCGCCAGAATCTGCACGTTTGCTGATGGTTGGACGTCAATTTCGTCATACAGCATGTAGGTTGCATCTGATTTATCCGGAACAAGGTTGCGAAGGTCAAGACTTGTAATAAACCGTACGAATTCTGGCGTGATGCTCAATGCGATGCCCACGACGCCCACGAAGATGGATAAAAGCGCAGTCACTACGATCCATTTGATGCGAATACGAAACAGGTTCATTGTGTGCTCCCACGTATCAACGTCACATTTGCGTCTAGATATTTCTTTATCAAACGAATACACCAGCGGGTGAAATAAAAGAGTGTGATACAAATCAAGATGCCGATTCCGCCTATCACGAGACTCGCAAATCCGCCGACTCGCAGAAGTATGCCTTGCAAGTGCATTGGCATGTTTATTGCCTGCATCAGTGCGTAAATGGACAAGGAATCGTAAATTGGCATATCGAAGCGAAGCACGCTCAGATAGACAATCGGCGCTACGGCGAGTGCAATACTAAAGCCCCAGACGTAGATGGCTGCTGTTGCTACTGCAAGCAGTGGCCCAAGCAGAATAACCACATTCACAGTAATCAAACAGACCAGGGCTACCGCATATTTGAGTTTTGCCCATAGTGTGGGTGGGCGTGTGACGGGTTTGACGTGCCGGTCTGCAATCAGCTGTTGCGCGATCTGAGTAGGATTCCCCAGCGTGGTAATGACTTCGGTGTCACTTCTACCAGCTTGTGCCGCATCAATGAAGTATTCTTCGTAGTCACGCAGAATATCGCGCCGTTCGCTTTCTGGAATGTGCTGCAATTCGCGCGCAAGTTCAGCGAGAAACTGTTGTTTAGTCATGGCGGCTCCCTTCATTGAGTAACGTACTAACCCCAGCCGCAAATTGTTGCCACTCGTGGCGCAGCGTGTGCAGGGTGGTGCGACCGAGAGCAGTGATGCGGTAGTACTTGCGTGGCGGCCCTTCTGATGATTCTTGCAGGTATGTCTCGAAATATCCCTCATCAGTGAGGCGCCGCAAAAGAGGATAGACAGTCCCCTCGGCTATCTCGATTTGATGCGAAATACGCTCTACCAGCTCGTAGCCATAGTGATCACGGCGTGCGACAAGTGCTAACACACATAACTCGAGGACACCTTTTTTGAATTGCACATTCATGTGTGCACTTCCTTCCCTGACGGTTCCGTACTGTGTATGTGTAGCACAATTCTGCAACAATATATCACAAGGTATTAGATAATGCAAGGTAGTAATATTCACATTTCGCACCAATGTTGGTGTGAAATGTGAATCTATCGAGGAGCAAGCGTTAGCGCCCGAATTGCGTCAACCAGGGTGGTGGTGTCGGTGTGCGTTTGGTACTGCCGATGGGGATAGGCGTAATCTGTGCGAGTGCGGTTTGTGTGCGTACTGCGGCAGCAGTCTGGGTACGGGCTGCAACCGCAGTTTGCGCTGTTACCGTTGCGGTTGCGTTCCACGCAATGCGACTTGCAGTTGCCGTATAATTCCACGCTTCGCGACTGGCCGTACGAGCTATAAGCGCCGTCATCGTTTTTTCGACAGCTGCAGTTTGCGTCAGTGCGAGCACCACCGTGCGAGTCAGATTTGCGGCCGCAGTATTTGTCTGGCGAGCCTCGCTCGTGCTGGTCTGTTGCACCATTGCGGTGGCAGTCCGTTGCGTCGCAATCGCAGTATACGTCGCATAGACCGCACCAGCTGTTGCGGTGCGGGCTGTGGCTTGCGCCGTATAGCGTTCTGCGAGTGCAGTTTGTGTCAAGGCGCGATTGGCGGTGCGTGTACTATTGGCAATTGCAGTGTTGGTCTGATTAACTTCGGCTGTGCCAGTACGGATCACCGCCATAGTCTCGGTGCGGATGCTATTTGCCGTTTGCGTGAGTTCGCGAGCGGCGGTGCGGGTGAGTGCCATCACGGCCGTATTGGTGGGATTGACAATCTCGGCGGTTTGGGTACGCCCCATGATGGCAGTGGCGCTGCGGTCTGCGATATCCGTCTGAGTAATCGCAATTACGGCGGTACGCGTCATGTAGAAAATTGCAGCGTCTGTTTGGCGGGCAACGGCTGTTACGGTGCGTTGCCATTCGGTGGTGGCCGTACGCACCGCATAGGCCGTCTGTGTCAGCTCGCTGGCGGCGGTGCGGGTGAGTGCCATCACGGCCGTATTGGTGGGATTGAC
>JBKCGB010000087.1:0-33166 GCA_046303375.1 Roseiflexaceae bacterium | reverse complement strand
CCCCGCTTGAATGCGGCAGCCCACTACCGCAGTCGATCGATTGCAGTCATCCTCGAAGTATTCCATGATTCACGGCGCGAGTGCCTGTTGTTGCTCCGTGGGCTGACCAGTGCGGCGTGGCATCGCCATGCCACCCATGTGACCTACGGCAAGATTAATCTGCTCCACCAAGGCAACTGGATGGTGCAACATGAACGGGCCCATCTGGTTGAAATGGCGCAACAACGCCACGACCTACTGCTCCAAGCCGGCAAAGGGCAACTCGATGCCAACCGCCCAGATCTGATTGGCGAACGCAAGAATGAAGGCGAATAATCTGTCGCGTGTGGCTCTCGAAGAATGCGCCCCGAATGTCTTCATCGTGCATGACATTCGGGTGCGTCCTTTTTTGCACGGCGAAGGCAACTACGTGGGGAATCGCTTTGTCCTCACGTCGTGGCGCCGTGATGGCCTCTTTGCGCGTATCCGCGAACGAGGCCTCGATGTTGCATCGCTTGATGTGCAAATTGCTGCGCTCCCCGCGTTGCCTGTCATGCCACCCCTGGTCGATGCTCCGCGCTGGCACCTGCTCGGTCACGACGATGAGCGTTGGAGTTACTACGATGCCACCACCCGCTCGATTGCAGTATGTGCGATGACGCCCCACCGCGAGCGTATGGCGGTGGCACTGATACCAGGTTGGGTGGTGCGCCGCCGTCGTGGTCGTGGTGCCGGTGAATGGTATCAGACTGCGCCACAAGGCACTGACACCATCCAGTTTAGTCGAATCGACGAAGATACCGCCGTGTTGTGTGGTTTGGCTCAGGCAGCGCTTCTGCACCATGCGCCACTGCCGGTAACTGTTGTCGCACCTGACATGGTGCAGCTCGTCACCCCTGTACTGCCACAACGCTACCAGCACTGTGCCAAACGCTGGGCAACAGGTATGCGTGACGGTACTACGTGGCAGATGCCCAGCACCCATCTCGACTGGATGCAACGCTTATTGCGCCGCCTTGCTATTGCTGTAGCACCACTCCCTGAAGGAGATACCAATGCCTGATTATCGTGAAATCTATCAAGATGCCGATCACGCTCGTCGCTATCATACCCTCGTCTCGCGCGAGGATTACCATGGCAATTTGCTCCGTGAAATCCAGCGCCACTACGATTTGCGCTCAGCCACCGCCCTCGACATGGGATGTGGCACTGGGCGCGTCGCCGCCCTTTTGGCTCCCCACGTGCGATCACTGACTATCAGCGACCGCGCTCCGGCCATGCTGGCGGTGGCACGCACCCATCTGCCGGCCACTGTGACGTCAATTACTGCCGATAATCGTGCCATTCCTCTGCCCGATGCTTGCATGGATGTCATCACCGCAGGGTGGAGTTTTGGGCATGCTACAGAGTGGATCCCAGGCGCATGGCAAGCCGATGTGCGTGCTGCGGTGACCGAGATGCGCCGTCTGTTGCGCCGCAACGGTGTCGCGATTATTTTTGAAACACTCGGATCTGGTGTCGACCAGCCAGCACCACCGACTCCCGCCTTGGCTGCCTGCTACGCACTCTTTGAAGAAGAATTCGGCTTTGTGTGTACGCCTATTGCGACCGACTACCGCTTTACGTCAGCTGCCGAATGTGCGGAGCTGACAGGATTTTTCTTTGGGGTGGCCATGACCGGTATCCCGCAACCGGATGGGAGCGCCATCCTGCCTGAGTGGACGGGGGCTTGGGTCTATCGGCGCACCTCGGTATAATAGTCACGGTGCGTTTTTTATGAGGAAACACAGCATGCGTGATATGGTGGCAATCTGGGTGGGCAAACTGGCTGGTTGGTTGAGTCGGCGGCTGGGTCGTGGTGGTGGTACCACCATGCCCGGGTCGCTGGCGCAGCGGATTGCGCCCCACATGTTGACCAATCTGACGCGCCAGTTGCCACGTGGAGTGATTTGCGTGGCAGGTACCAACGGCAAAACGACCACCACGCGCATGATTGCCGACGTGCTCCAGGCAGCTGGCTGGCGCGTGCTCCACAATCGCTCGGGCGCCAATCTGATAACTGGCGTCACAACAACCATGCTGGCGGGTGCCGATTGGCGCGGGCGTATCCATGCGGATGTTGCCCTCTTTGAATGCGACGAGGCCGCCTTGCCCCAGATTGTGCGCGCCACCCAGCCACACGTGGTGCTGTTGCACAATTTGTTTCGCGACCAGCTCGATCGATACGGTGAAGTCGACACCATTGCGACCAACTGGAGCGCCGCACTTCAGCAGCTTGCCGATACTACCACAGTGCTCTACTTTGGTGATGATCCATCGCTGGCACGCCTTGCGCAATCATTGACCTGTCGGGTGGTGCCTTACGGCAACGACGATGTGACCAGTGCCCGTGATGCGGTGGCACACCTTGCCGATGCTGGGTTTTGTCGGTGTGGCACTGCTCTGGTCTACACGGCGCGCTTTTATGCGCATATTGGTCATTATCACTGCCCTACCTGTGGTTTTGCCCGCCCACAACCCGTCTACGCCATGACACATCTGGTGGCAGACGGCTTGCTCGGCAGTCGGCTCACCCTACGCACGCCGCAGGGCGATGCAGCTGTGCTCCTGCCATTGCCTGGTCTTTACAACGCCATGAATGCGGTGGCAACTTATGCCTGTGCTGCCGTGCTGGGGATTGCACGTCATGTGGCTCCTGCCCTCGGTGGGATGCAGGCCGCCTTTGGGCGCTACGAAGTAATCCCTGTGCATGACGACCGACACGTCGTGTTGGCACTCATCAAAAATCCAGTAGGTGCCAGCGAAACGATACGCATGTTTGTGGATGCCTGGACAGCGCCACAACCCATTCTAATCATCATCAATGACCGCGACCAAGACGGTACTGACGTATCGTGGTTGTGGGATGCTGATTTTGAACAACTTGTGCCATGGCTCACTCACGTCGTGGTGAGTGGCACTCGCGCCACCGATATGCAGGTACGTATGTACTATGCAGGCATGGCACCCTCCCATATCACGTGCGTGGATGACAGCGCTGCTGCATTGGATGCTGCCTTGGCACGGGTGCCGAGTGGGCAGACACTGGCCGTATTGCCCACCTACACCGCTATGATGGAGCTGCGTGCTGTGATGGTGGCCCGTGGCTGGGTGGCTCCGTTTTATGCCGATTAAGTGACTATACCTGCGCCACCGCGATGAGAATGGTATGATGGATGTAATTGTTGCAATGGAGTACTGTACATGGAATACACGCACGATCGCTTGATGCGGCAGGCACGCGACGCTATCGTGGCTACCGGTTTGGCGAGTGCCGACCAAGTCGAGCTCGTCGCCCCCAAGCCCAATATTCCCGCTGATCTGGCCTTTCCCACCTTTAAAGCCGCGCGCGAACGCCAAATTCCGCCGCCGCAGCTGGCGCTAGAGCTGGCACAGCACATCGTTATTCCTGCAGATTCATTGCTGAGTGGAGTGACTGCAGCCGGGCCGTTTTTGAACTTTACCATGAACGTGACCAATTATACGGCCGGGGTCCTCGACGATATCCGGCGTATGGCACAACACTACGGCAATGACGACATCGGCAACGGCAAGCGTGTCGTCATCGATTATTCGGCGGTCAATATTGCCAAATTGATGCATGTGGGTCATATTCGCTCCACAATTATCGGCCAGGCGCTCTACAACATCTTTCGTGCCTTGGGCTACACGGTCATCGGTGACAATCATCTCGGTGATTATGGCAAACAGTTTGGCATGAATATTGCGGCCATCGTCAAATGGGGCAAACCTGCAGGCCAAGACGAAGAAGCCCTCGCCCAGCTCGATAAACTCTATGCGCAATACTCGCGCGAGGCCAAAGAAGACAAATCCATGGACGACGAGGCCCGTGCCTGGTCGCTCAAACTCGAACAGGACGATCCTACTGCGGTCGAACTGTGGCAGTGGATGGTCAATTTGACGCTGACTGCCATCCAAGAAAACTACGACCGTTTGGGCGTGAAATTCGATCACGCCTACGGTGAGAGTTTTTATGCACCCATGAATGCTGGTGTCATCGATGATGTGCTCAAAAGCGGCTTGGCCTACCGTGATGAGGGTGGTGCAGTGGTGGTCACCGAGCTCGAGCAAAATATGCCCACCTTTTTGTTGCAACGGAGTGACTCAGGGACGCTCTACCACACGCGTGACATGTCGACCATCAAGTACCGCATGGCTGAATTTGCACCCACGCAGATTATCTATGTGGTGGGTGCCACCCAAGAGCTCCACTTCCGCCAGCTCTTTGCATTGGCACGTGCAGTCGGTTATGTGCCTGCTGACGTGGAATTGTCGCACGTCAAATTTGGCACGATTTTTGACCAGCACGGCAAACCACTCTCGACGCGTGCGGGCAACATGATTTATCTTAACGACTTGCTCAATGACGCCCGCGACCGTGCCCGCCAAGTGGTCGATGCCTCAAGTCCCGATTTGCCTGAGACCGAGCGTGCTGATGTTGCCGAAAAGGTGGGTATCGGCGCCGTCATGTACAACGATCTATATCAAGACTCACGTCGTAATATTACGCTGGACTGGGATCGCATGTTGGCTATCGAAGGCAACAGCGCCCCCTACATCCAGTACATGTATGCCCGCTGTCGCTCGATTGTGCGCCGTGTGCTCGGCGATCAGGCTGATACCACGGTGATGGCTGCCGATGCGACTGTTTTGACGCATCCATCTGAGGTCGATTTGATTCGCCAGCTTGCCAAAATGTCGCACGCCATTCGTGATGCGGCGGACCGCTATGCCACGTTTGTGATTGCTGAGTGGTGTTACGACACGGCCCGGGCATTTGCAGCGTTTTATCGCGACTGCCCAGTGGTCAAAGCAGAAGACGACGTATTGCGCACCGCCCGCCTCGCCCTCACTGCGGCTACTGCGCAAGCACTACGCAACGGCCTTGGCTTGCTCGGCATTCGTGTGCCTGAGCGCATGTAAGGAGTCTGCATGAATCTGCGCAACTATCACGCGCTTTTGCTCGACATGGATGGAGTGCTCTATCGTGGTCATGAGCGTATGCCTGGTGTGGCTGAGCTATTTGCCTTCTGTGATGCGAATGGCATCCAGACGGCCTGTATTACCAATAACGCTACCATGACACCGGCACAATTTGCCGACAAGCTGGCGGGGATGGGCGTCACCTACCCGGCACGCAACATCATCAATTCACCCATCGGCACGCGCTTGTGGCTCGAGACACAAGCCCCACGCGGTACCAAGCTTTTTTGCATTGGTATGAATGGTTTACGCACGGCGCTCTTTGATGATGGCTATTTTGTGGAAAGTGCCGATGCGCCGGCCTTTGTGGTCGTCGGTCTTGACACCGATGTCACCTATGCCAAATTACGCCAGGCCTGCTTACTTATCAATGCCGGCGCACGCTTTATTGGCACCAATCCTGATGTATCGCTCCCCGTGGCCGAGGGGCTTGTACCCGGGTGTGGCGCCCAGTTGGCGTTTTTGCAGGCCGCCACAGGTGTTGCCCCCTTTGTCATTGGTAAACCAGGTGCGACGATGTTCCATATCGCGATTGCGCAGCTCCAGTGTGATGCCGCCCGCACGATTGCGGTGGGGGATCGTCTCGATACCGATATTGCAGGATCACTGGCGGCCGGGCTGACCTCGGGGCTGGTGCTGACAGGGGTGGCCACTCGTACCGATGTAGCAGCAGCAACACCCGATCAGACACCCCACGTCGTCTATGCCGATTTGCCCGAGTTGGTGGCCGCATGGAGCCGTGATTTGGCGTAATGCAGTGCAACACATGCGGGCGTGGCACCAGCCACGCCCGTGATTTTTTGCGCAACAGCCGAATCAGCCGCGTCTGGTCAACAACAACCCACCCACGATACCAATCATGCCGATGCCATCACGCAGTGTAATCTGGTCACCGAGGATGAAATACGCTGAAATAACGCCACACGCTGGCAACAAACTAGCATAGATGCCAGTCCGGGTTGGTCCCACCTTGACGACACCGTTGTACCACAGGATGTAGGCGATGGCGATTGAGAAAATCACGGAGTAGGCCATGCCTAACCAACCATCCCATGGTACAGCCAACCAATCGACTGTTAGTGCTTCTGCCATGCCGATGATTACGAGCGGCACAGCCCCCACCGTCAAAGTTAGGGCAGTGACGCGCAACGGTGAGTATTTGGCCAGCACGGCTTTGGCACCAATGGTGTAGTAGGCCCAACAGGCTGAAGCAATCAAGACAAAAACGTCGCCGATGAGATGCTCGGTGGTAATCACCTCGCCGTTAAAGAGAATCACAAAGACACCCACAAACGAGATGACGATACCGAGCCAGCTCCGCCATGACAAGCGTTCCCAGCCGCGTATTTGACTCACTAGTGCCACCCAAATCGGGGTAGTCGCAACCAACAACGCGGCATTGGAGGCACTGGTGTAATTCAGTCCAATCATGAAAAAGAGCTGGTAGCCGGTGTTGCCAATCAACCCCACGAGGATGATGGGTCGCCACAAACTCCGCTCAATACTGACATCACGCTCAATAATCCAGACCACGGCGAGCATCAAGATTGGTACAAACAAGAAACGTAGCGCGGTAAATGCGAGTGGTGGCACATAGGTGAAGGTGTGTTTGACCACAGGCATGTTGATGGCCCACATCAGAATTGTGGCAATCAGCCCGACATCATTCCACGAAATACGACGGAGGTGGTGCACCAGTGTCCCTTTCTACTTGGGCAAGTTTTTGAGTGCGATATACGCGGGACGTGGGCTCCAGTCACCGTTGAGTACGCCAAATGAGGCTTGTTCGTGCAGGGGATTGTTTTCTGCCTGCCAGGGAATCGCAAAGTTCAAATTCCATACAAACATGCCAGTCAGCCACGACGCATAGTGGGCACGGGTGTATGTGATTGCACGCACGATATAGTCGGCCTGTGTTTCATAGCTAATCTGGTTGCCGAATTCGTAGTATTGGCTCGTGTTCTGTGTGGCCCAGCCAAATTCTGTCACCCACACCGGTTTGCGTGCAATGCCGTGTTGGAGCATCAATGCGCGCACGTCTTCGACGCGGCGGAAGTAGAATTCACGGCTGGTCACATAATTGGGTCCAGGACCAGGATTGTCGGGCCACAGCGTTTCGGTTGGTTTACTTTCAGCTCCAGGATGCACACCCACAATATCAACCACCTGTGCAAAGCGAGGGTCTTGGAACATGCCAGCATAGAAGCGCGTATCACTCATCGCAACCGTCGGCCAGTTGGTTTCGGTCGAAGCCAATGAGCCTGACACCACCAATGCGTTTGGGTCTGCCGCATGCACTGCTTGCGCGGCACCAAACAGCATGTCCATGTAATAGCCTACGTCACTCACCGTACCACCGTTTTCGATGGCCAAGTTTTGTTCATTCCAGATTTGGTAGGCTTTGACCCGTCCTGCGTAGCGGCTCGCCATTTGTGCCATAAAATCATTGAACGTGGCGAAATGGGTACGGCTAGGCATGCCGTGGAGCCCATTGTCGGTGGCCCAACGCGGGGCTGCCACCACACTAAAGAGTAAATTAGCCTGCCATTTCCCCGCATCTTCCACAATCGCATCGAGCTCGCCCCAGTAAATCGCCCCCGATTTATCGTGCAAATCCATCCAGCGCACCTGTTGGCGAATCCACGGCATGCCGGCATTCATGGCCAGCCGCATTGCTCGTGGGCGATCCTGCCAAGTGGTGCCGTAGTTGCCGCCATACAAGACGGCGTTGAAGCCGTAGACCATGCCCGGCAAGGGATTTTGCGCACCCGGATCTACCGGCGTAGTCGCAGGCGTATTTACCACTCCGTTGACCTGAAACGCAGGATTACTGGCATGGTGGGTGGTCGCATATTCACGCCCAAGCAAACCAAGCATGATGCGGTACTGCGGGTTTGCTTCGTCTGGGTGCCATTCCATCCGTTGGCGTTCGAAATACTGCACCCAGTAGCGTTTACCATCTGCGCGATTGATTTCTTGGAATTGTTCGGAAAGTGGTCGCCCAAAAACACGGAGCCCACCGTTGTTTTGATAAAAGGTGCGGAAGGGTGCCGGGCTATTGCGGAGTGTGTGTTGGGTCACGCTATCAAAGCTACCATCGGCTGGGTCACGCACCGCCACAAAGGGTGCTTCGTCACGCCGGGCAGCAACGAGCGTATTGCCGAGTAGCCGTCCTTGCACGTAGTAGGGCGTTCCAGCCAGGTCGGGGTTTTCTTCGAGGATGGCACGTTCGAAGTATTGCACGCGGTAGTATTCACCGGGATTGCTCAGGCTTTCTTCGATGAATGGTTGTGAAATCGGCATCCCGTAGACAAAGAGCGCATTGGGTGTGTTCACCCAAGTCGTGTAGAAGTAGTTGCTGATGGTAAAGCCGGTTTCTGCAAAAGTACGCTGACCACGTGTACGCTGTGAGGCGGGGACTTCGGCAGGGCTATGGGGTGCGGCAAATGCCGAATTTGGCAAGAGAACACCACACACACAGAGCAGAATCAAGAGCGTTTTTGTGTAGTTCATGCGCATATTATGACATACTTTTTTGTGGAAAAAAAAGAACACGGTAGCAAGGGTGAATCCCTGCTACCGTGTTGCACCAATGACTGCTTACCGGCGACCCTCTTGCTTGATGGCATTCATGAAGCCTTGTACTGCCACAAATCCAGGGCGTGGGCTCCAGTCCGGATTCAGAATACCGAACGAGGCTTGTTCGTGAAGTGGTTGATTTTGCGCTCCCCACAGCACAGCAAAGTTCATGTTCCACAAGAACATGTTACCTAGCCATGGTGACCCATCCGGATTGCGATAGTTGGCGTAGGCCCACTTCATGGCACCGAGGATGTATTCACCCTGCTGTTCGAGGCTGACCTGATTGCCAAATTCGTAGCCGGGTGTTTCGTTCTCTGTGGCCCAGCCGTATTCGGTAATCCAGATCTGATGATCTCCGACGCCCTCCTCAACCATGAATTTACGCACGTTTTCAACGTGGCGGAAGTAGAAAGTGGGGTGATCCGTCCAACCCTCTGCCTTGCTCGGGTTATCTGGCCACATCGTTTCAGGTGGGTTGGCAGAGCCACCAGGGTGCACAGCCTGCACATCAAAGTGTTCTTTGATGAGCCCATCTTTGTAACGATACATCTCGCGGACGTAGGTTTCATCGGCTACTGCCAAGGCTGGATCAGTCACACCCGATGATGACGGAGCACCAGAAACTACAATCGTGGATGGTTCGATGGCTTTGATGCGCTTGTAGCACTCAACCAAGAGTTCCACATAGCGACCCGCATCTTCGGGGACAATGCGCCCGCCATTTTCATGCGCCAGGTTTTGTTCGTTCCAGATTTCGACAGCGCTGATTTTTTTGCCGTAGCGCAACATCAGAGCCTCTACGAAATTGCCCATGGCGACCGGGTCTTCGGGCATCCCGTGTGATGCATTGTAGAAGGCTGGTGCCTGCACAATGCTGATGAGCAACTTGATGTTGTGGGCGCTGACGTCGTTGATGATGCCGTCGAGCTCCGATGACCACATGTACTGACCGGGCTCTGGTCCTTCGATATCTTTCCAGACGATTTGCTGGCGCACCCAGTCCAATCCGGAAATTTCAGTCAGCGCAAGGACGCGTTCACGGTCCGTGTAAAAGAGGTGGTTGACCACACCAAACTGCATGTACTTGGACGTGAGTGGTTTGCCCGGCTCGGGTGTTGGTTCGGCGGTAGGCTCCGGAGTAGCCGTTGGCTCCGGAATAGCCGTTGGCTCCGGCACTGCTGTGGGGGCTGTGGTTGCTACCGGCGCACTCGTCGCAGTAGGTGCACTCGCCGTGCTCCCGCCACCACAGGCGACAAGCAGGGGCAACAGACAGATGAGGACCGCTAGGATACGAGAGAGACCCTTGTGTTTCATGTAATACTCCACACTGTGATGAAACGATATATTGAGACGATCTGATTGCGTAGACGTGATGAGCACACCTACGTGTGCTCATCGACACTCACTATCGACTACTCCATCATACACGAAATCTGCTTACTTGGGCATCGCCTTGAGTGCTTCGTAGGCCGGACGTGGTGAGTAGTCGGCATTCAGCACACCAAAGGCTGCCTGTTCGTGCAACTCGTTGCCGGCAGCTTTCCAGGGCACTGCAAAGTTGAGCTGCCACAAGAACATACCCGTCATCCATGGGCTGTAGTTGGTGCGTGCCAACTGGAACGCCCGCACAATGTAGTCAGCCTGTTGCTGGAATGAGATGTAGTTACCGAATTCGTAGCCTTTGGTATTGTTCTTGGTGGCCCAACCGAACTCGGTCACCCACACCTTCTTGTCGCCCAGCCCCTTGCGTACCATCAGTGCACGTACATCCTCGACACGCCGGAAGTAGAATTCTTTGCTAGTGACATAATGCGGACCAGGCCCCGGATTGCTGGGCCAGTACGTATCAGGCGGATTGCTGTGACCACCCGGGTGCACACCGACGATGTCGACCGCACTGTTGAAGCGTGGGTCGCTAAACATCTGATCGAGGAAGGTGATATCGCTGATGGCCACCGATGCCAAATTCGTCTCGGTTGAGGATGGTGCGCCCGACACGATGATTGCGGATGGGTCGTTGGCACGAATCGCATTGGATGCACCAACCAGCATGTCCATGTAGAACGACGCATTGGCGACGCGACCACCGTTTTCGTGGGCGAGGTTTTGCTCGTTCCAGATTTCGTATGCTTGTACGCGACCCTTGTAGCGCTTGGCCATTTCGCCCATGAAAAAGTTGAAATCGTTGAAGTGTTCACGCGTGGGCATGCCGTTATTGCCGTTGCTAGCCCAACCAGGCGCACGTACCACACTAATCAGCAACTTCACACCCATGTTGGATGCATCGCTGACGATGTTGTCGAGCTCACCCCAATAAATAGTGCCTGATTTGTCGTGTAAATCCATCCAGCGTACTTGCTGGCGAATCCACGGCATGCCGGCATCTTTGGCGAGCTGCAAAGAGCGTGGGCGATCAACGGTACCACCTTGGCTGTACAAAATGGCGTTGAACCCATAGACGAAGCCACTCACTGGTGCGGAGGGCACTGCGGTTGGCGCGGCTGCACCACTACCGTTGTTGGCACCAGACAATTCGTTGGGTAATGCGGCGCCAGGGGTAAAGGCAGGATTCGTCTTGTGGTTCGTATCGCGGTATTCGTTGCCCAACAACCCCAGCAGAATCTGGTATTTGGGGTTCGATTCCTCGGGGTGCCATTCCATGCGGTTGCGCTCAAAGTACTGCACCCAGTAGGTCTTGCCGTTGGCCTTGTTGACCTCTTGGAATTGCTCTGACAGTGGGCGCCCAAAGACTGAAATGCCACCGTTTTTGCTGTAAAACGTACGGAACGGTGCTGGTGAATTCCGCAACGTGTGCTTGGTCACCTTGTCAAATGTGCCGTCACCGGGGTCTGCAACTGCTTTGAAGGCGGTTTCACCACCACGGGCGGCCACCAATTTGCTCCCGAGCAAACGCCCCAGCATGTAGTAGGGGGTGCCCACATTGTCGGGGTGCTCTTCGAGGATGGCGCGCTCAAAGTATTGCACGCGGTAGTATTCACCGGGGGTGGTGAAACTCTCTTCGATGAATGGTTGCGAAATCGGCATACCATAAACAAACAAGGCATTGGGAGTCGACATCCAGGTCTTGTAGAAATAGTTCGAAATGGTGAAACCAGTTTCGCTAAATGTGCGTGACCCGGCATAGCTTTGTGACTGGGGAACTTCACTGGGACTGTGCGGTACGGCGAGGGCCACGTTGGGGGTGCCCAACATGCTCGTCACAAGTGCCGTAACTAGCACGATTGCTGAAATGAAACGTCGGTACAACTGTGCGCTCCTTGGCTAGCTATTCACGAAAAACAACCACCGTATTTATTCTACCATAGCGTGTAGCAAAGACAATTTTGCCAATTACTGATAGTTTGATGATATGCATATGAAAAACATATCTCGTACCATGTTACTCATCACTGGTCACAATGACTTGATTGCGCACGCGGAAATAGCTGGCAATCGATGCGGTGACCCCTGCAAGTGGAATACCAAATAGAATTCCCCATGGCCCAGCCACCACACTGCCGATCAACAATGCGGCAAAGACCAAGAGTGGATGCAACCCGACGATGCGTCCCACAATCCGCGGTAAAACCATATTAAACAGGACTTGCTGCACAACAAGCATGATGACCACAAATGGAATAATGCTATCGGGTTGACTGATACTCGCTACCACGATAGGGGGAATCAGGGCGGCTGCCCCCCCAATTAATGGCACCATCACCACGATACTGATAATAAAACTCGTCAGGGTGATACTATTGAGCCCAAACACCGCCATAACCAGTGCATTCACGATGACATACAACAGCGAGCTGAGTATCTGCGCACGCATGTAGCCACCAAATGTTTGGCTGATAATGGTACCAAATGTGCGTGCTTCGGGGCGCCAATCGTTGGGGATGAGGTCAATGATGCGTTCGTAGAGATGTGGTCCATCAACGGCCATGTAATAACTCAAAATCAATACGATGATGATGTTGAATACGACCGATGCAATACTCCCTGCGAGTCCAAGTGATTGTTGTACCGCAGTCGCTCCCATACTGCCAAACTGACTTGCCAGTGCCTCGGGGCGCACGACGGTGACCAAATCAGCGCGCCAGCCAAATTTGCGGAGCTGCGTGTCGATGTGTGCCAGAAATTCAATCACACTGCTCAACACGGTCGGTACACTGCCAACCAGTGCATTCAGCTGTGTATAGATCACAGGAATGATGGCTACCACTGCAATCGTAATCAATGTGAGCAGGACGACATAAATCAGCGGCACCGAATACCGGCGTGTAATCCGTCGCCGTGCCAACCACTCACTCATTGGCTCGATGATGAGTGCCAGTAACCACGCAATCATAAACATGAGGAGTGGTGTCGCAAGGTGCTCTGTGATGGTGACTAACCGCTCAACGAGGTAGATACCCGCACCAACCACAAACAACCACAATGCGATTGCGCTCAAGCGCGTGTGTTCATTCATTGCCGATTACTCCAACGTCACGGTTTGTTGAAAGGTGCGCTGACAATCAATGCCTGGGGTGTGCGTTGGCACACTGCGAATCCAGCTCCCGTCAGATTGCAATACACGGGCACGAACCGTATCGTTGAGGTATGTCTCAAGGAGCACTTGCCGTATCCATGTGCGGATATGGGCATCGTTGATGGGAAAGAGTGTCTCAACTCGCCGATCTAAGTTGCGTTCCATGATGTCTGCACTGCCCACATAGACAGCGGGTGCGCCCGCATTACCAAACCAGTAGATGCGGCTGTGCTCGAGATAACGCCCCACAATGCTGCGCACACGGATGCGCTCGCTTAATCCGGTCACGCCGGGGCGGAGCGCACACATGCCACGGATAATCAGGTCAATTTCGACACCAGCTGCTGACGCGCGATACAGATGATCAATGATGGCAGGGTCAACCAGTGAGTTCGCTTTAAAGATGATGTGGGCGGGATGACCTGCAGTTGCATGCGCAATTTCACGGTCGATGAGTGCCGTGATGCGACTGCGCAGATTGACGGGTGCCACCAACAAGGCCTTGTATTGGTCATGTTTGGCATACCCAGTCAGGTAATTAAAGACATCAGCCACATCTGCCGCAATGTCGTTGTCACAGGTCATCAAGCCGAGGTCGGTGTAGATGCGTGCCGTACTCGCATTGTAGTTGCCAGTCCCCAAATGCACGTATCGGCGCAGTAATTCACCTTCGCGGCGCACCACCAACGCCATCTTGGCGTGGGTTTTGAGATTGGGTACACCATACACGACATGCACGCCAGCGCGTTCGAGGGCGCGCGCCCACGAAATATTGTTTTCTTCGTCAAAGCGTGCTTTGAGCTCCACAAGCACGGTCACTTGTTTGTCGAGATCTCGTGCACGCATCAACGCACGCACAATCGGCGAATTACTCCCCACACGGTAGAGCGTCTGCTTGATGGCAAGTACGTGCGGATCAGTGGCCGCATTCTCAATGAAATCAATGACCGGTTGGAACGAGTCGTATGGGTGATGCATCAGCACATCACGGGTGCGGATGACATCCCACATCGATTGCGTCACCGAAATGTCACGAAATGCGCTCGGAATTTGTGGTTTGTCGGGGACATCTTTTAGGTCGGGTCGCTCGAGTTTGAGTAGATGCATGAGTGCCGACAACCCGAGCTGACCGTTGATTTCATAGAGCTCATCATCGTCGAGATTAAGATTTTGGAGCAACAATTTGCGCAAACGTAGCGGCATACTCGGTTGTACTGCAATACGCACCACCGCACCAAACCGCCGTTGACGGACGTTCTCTTCGATGGTCTGAAGCAAATCATCGGCTTCGTCTTCTTCGATTTCGAAGTCGGCATTGCGTGTGATACGAAAGGGGTGTGTTTCACGCACGTGTTCAGAAGGAAACAAGCGATATAGATTGGCCGCAATCACCTGCTCAATCCACACAAACACACTACACTGCTCGCGGCGTAGTCCTTCGGGGATTTGTTGTTCACTCGGGGTCATTGGAATCAGTCGTGGCAAGACGGCAGGGACTTTGACCCGCACAAATCGCTCGTCGTGTTGATTGCCAATGACCACCGCCAAATTGAGGCTCAGGTTCGAAATTTGTGGGAATGGGTGACTCGCATCAAACGCAAGTGGCGTGAGTACCGGTTGAATCTGGTTGATGAAATACTCATCGACCTGGTGCCGTTGCGTATCGTCGAGCTCCGTGTAATCGAGAATCCAAATTCCTTGTGCACGGAGTTTGGGTGCGACATCCTCCAGCCAGCAACGGCGCTGCTCGGCGAGTTGTGTGATAACCGCGTGGCGAATCGCCACGAGTTGTTCGCTGGGGGTGAGTCCATCGGGTGAAGTCGTCTGTACGCCAGCACGCCGTTGCTGGTGCAGACCAGCCACACGAATCATAAAAAACTCATCCATGTTGGTGCTGACGATGGCGAGGAATTTGGCACGCTCAAGCAGTGGTGTTTGGTCGTCGAGTGCTTCCGCAAGGACACGCGCATTAAACTCAATCCAACTCTGTTCGCGATTGAGAAGGCGTGATTTCGATTTAAGCGTGGTGGTGCGTCGTGAGCGTGTCATATTGATATCCTTTACGCACGGTGACTTATTGTATCATACGTTTCTTTCGTCGTTTACCCGTTAATAACCCATTAAATTCTCACCAAAACACCACCCCACCACGCAAACGCGTGGTGGGGTGTGGCTGCCATGCTACAAGCTGATTTCACGCTTTTCTGCGGCAGAGCGATAGGTGGCTTCGAGGAGTCGCAACGTGGCCAAACCATCATCACCACTTGCAATCACATTGCCTTGCCCACGAATGGCATCAATGTAGCGCAAATAAATCTGGTTGTGTGGCGCATTATCAGGGCGTGCAATGCCTGGGATGACCTCGATGGGATTCCCGTTGTCATCGGTGTAAAAGCGTAACGGCTTTTCATTACCATACAGGGTGGGGAAGAAATCAAATCCCCCCTTGCTCCCCGCAATCTGGATGCGTTCTTCGTTTTGCCCATAGAACGCCCACGTGACTTCGATGGTAATCAGCCCACCATCTGCCATGCGCAGGTGCAGCGATGCCAAGTCATCCACGTCGAATGTGCCGTCCATGACGCGGTCTGACCCCCAGCCGCCCAGCCCTTTGCGTTGTGGGCCGTGTACCGATTGCACTTCACCACGGATGGCACTAATTTTGGGGTGGCCGAGGATGTGGAGCACCATGTCGAGCATGTGTACGCCGATGTCGAGCAACGCACCACCACCAGCCAGCTCTTTGCGCGTAAACCAGCTACCAAAGCCGGGGATACCAGCGCGGCGGATCATGCGCCCTGTGGCATAGGTGACGGTGCCAAGCTCGCCTGCAGCAACTTTACTGCGCATGTACTGGATTTCATAGCGGGGACGATTGCTCATGTTGATGGCCAAGACCCGCCCGTGTTTGTGGGCGGTGGCGACCATTTCTTCGCCCTGTGCAACCGTCATGGCTAGCGGTTTTTCGCAGAGCACATGCTTACCCGCATTGAGGGCGGCAATGGATACTTCGGCATGGAGCGCATTGGGGAGCGCCACAGTGACCGCATCAATCGATGGGTCAGCAATGAGTTGACGCCAATCAGTGTACACGGTTGCGACACCATGGGCCTGTGCAAGCGCATCTGCACGCGATTTGTTTGTATCACAGACTGCTACGACTTGCCCATCAGCATGTTTTTTGATACCGGGGATGTGACCGTGCATGGCAATAGCACCAGCGCCAATGACGCCTACACGGGTTGGGTTTGATGTGCTCATAAATGGTACAACTCCTCTGTAGTTCCACGATAACCGCGATTAGCATACCACCTTTTCTTGGGGAGCTGTCACAGTACTGGGTAAACACAGTTTCACATCCACGTGTTGCCCGAGTATAATACGTTCGAACGTGTCGAGTGTATGCTGACACGTTGGCTGATTCGTTGATACCAATGACAAGGATGTACGCATGACTGCCAAACAATGGGCGACTCCACCCGAGATGGAAATCGATGTCACCAAGCGCTATGTCGCCACAATGAGCACCACCAAGGGTGACATCGAAATTGAGCTCTACCCACAACACGCCCCCAAAACGGTCAACAATTTCGTTTTTTTGGCCCGTCAAGGATTTTATGATGGCATCGTCTTTCATCGTGTCATCGCCGGGTTTATGGCACAAGGTGGCGATCCAACCGGGACTGGTCGTGGTGGCCCTGGTTACAAGTTTGCCGATGAGTGTGTAGGCAATCCGCTCCAACATGGTCCAGGAGCACTGTCGATGGCGAATGCCGGCCCCAATACCAATGGCAGTCAATTCTTTTTGGTGCACAACCGTGAGAGCACGGCGCATCTTGATGGCAAACATACCGTCTTTGGCATAACCAAGCACATGACCGAAGTATTGGCGATTCGCCAAGGTGACCAGATTATCAAACTTACTATTGCCGAACTCCCTGGAGCCTAACGCGTGAACCCGACACTCGGCAACAGTGCCACGCGCAGAGCACGCCTGCAATCCCATCCATCACCGGGCACCCACAACAGTCTGTGGTACTTTCCACAGGTGACGGGTGGGATGTGGCGCGTGATGCGTAACGCATTCATCGTGCAGCTATCACGCTATACGCCGTGGTTGCCGATCAAACATTGGTTGCTCCGCACCATCGGGGTGCAAGCCGAGCCTTTTGTGTCGTTTGGGCTGATGGTGATGGTTGACATCTTTTTTCCGCAGGATATCCAGATTGGGCGTGAAACAATCATCGGCTACAATACGACGATTCTGTGTCATGAATTTTTGCGCCATGAATGGCGTCGTGGTCCAGTAATCATCGGGCAGGATGTCTTGATTGGTGCAAATACGACCATTCTCCCGGGAGTTGTGATTGGTGATGGTGCCACGGTCGCCGCAGGGAGCCTCGTGCATTGCGATGTGCCTGCAGGTGCCATGGTGGGCGGGGTGCCGATTCGTGTGATTGTGCCACAGAAAGAAGAGCCTGTACTATGACTCAGATCTGGCAGCTTGCCTCAGACACCGCACGTCGTCTGCTCCAGCTCATCATGGATGTGCCACTGATTTTTTGGGCGTGCATGCTTGGTGATTTACTGGGGTTCTTGATTGGTACCGTCATCTGGTATGGTCCGCAGCTGATGCGCGCCCCGTGGTGGGCGTGGCCATTTATCCCCGATTGTCCACTCGCCGCCCTCCTCGGCTTGTTTGCGTATATGCGCCTACGCGCGCATCAACCCGCAGATTGGTTGACGGTGCTTGCAAGTCTTTCTTGTATTAAATATGGTATCTGGACAGTGATTTTTTGGACCACGAAATGGGCAAACACCGGTGAATACTTGCCCCTCGAAATTGGTCTGGTGATTGTGCATTTGGCCCTGATGGCACAGGGGTTGCTGTTGCTCCCCGCATTGCTGCAAGTCACCATACCTGTGCGTCTCATCGGCGTTGCCTGGCTCGCATTGTCGGTTGTGGTTGACTACGGGTTTGGGCATCATCCCGTGCTTGACCCATCACTGACCCGGTTCCAAGCAGGGACATGGGCGGCGGTGATTACGCTCATGCTCGGTATACTGATGCTCTTGCTTGCGCGCCAGTCTACATCGCCTGCTGCATCAACCACGTAACCAGGGTTCAACCAGACTGATGTGCTGTTCGCGACAGTCGATGTGTGCCATGACGCCGAGTGGCATAATCCACTGCGGCTCGGTGTGCCCGATGTCGACGTGCGTCACAATGGGGAGTTCATGGGCGCCGAATTCATCACGGACGACCTGCAAAATGGCTGCATCGAGGGCGATTTGCTCACGCAACGAGTAGTCTTTGGCGCGACCAAACAGCAGTCCGGCGATTTTGTGAAAAATGCCTTGAATGCCGTAATTGCGCAACCAGCGGGTGACTGCGGTGATGCTGGGCTTTTCTTCGGACGTTTCCAAGAAAAAGAGTTTGTCATACCAAAAATCTGGCTCTGGCCAATAGCGTGTCCCTTTGATGAACTCGAGCACCTCGATGTTGCCTCCAAAGAGTTGACCACGATGCACCCCTTTGCCTTGCAGAAACTGCCAGCCACGGCTGAACTGTGTGGGGAGTAGCTCGACCCGTTGCTGCGGATCTGCCCAGTCAATGTACCCGTCACTATAGTGGCGTGCTGCAGTGTAGTTCAGCGTTGCTTGCGTCGAAAAGAGCATGGTGTGTAGGTGGGTACGATGTGCAGTAGGGTGGCTGGCCAGCTGGGCCAACCCAGACATTACACTCGGCCCATGAAAGGTCACCATGCCCTGTAAGTGCGCAAAGGTGAGCAACGTCGTGGTATCCGAATAGCCGAGGAGAATCTTGGGGTGGCGACCGATGAGTGCTCCATCAAGATGTGGCAACAGCAACATGCTGTCGTCACCACCAATAGATGCGATGATGGCAGCAATCTGCGGGTCAGCAAATGCGTCGTGCAGGTCAGCGACGCGTTGTGCTGTATTGGTGCGCAGGGCGTTGGCATCCATGCGTGTCGATGGGTACTCTTTGACTTGTAACCCCCATCCACGCAACGTCGCAATCCCGCGCTCAAAGATGTGAGGGAACGAATGAGGCCCACCCCACGACGGTGATAACACGGCGACGGTGTCCCCCGGGGTCAATGCGCGGGGGCGACGGTATTTGCTGGCCACGGTACCCTCCTCACTACCCAATAGCACAACGACCTGCCGCACGGAATGCAACAGGTCGCCCAGTATGTGGCGGGAAGGGAGAGATTCGAACTCTCGAGGGCTTGCACCCTACTCGTTTTCGAGACGAGCACGTTCAACCGCTCCGTCACCTTCCCGTGATTGAAAAGGCGACCGACGCCGTAGGCATCAGCCGCCTTTGTGTGGTGACTCTGGTGCGACTCGAACGCACGGCCTCTTCCTCCGCAGGGAAGCGCTCTAATCCACTGAGCTACAGAGTCATTACCTCGGTTACTATAGCACGTCTCACTGTGGAATGCAAATGCTATTTGTGGAAAACTCGAGTCGCAAGCGTATGGAGCGCGATATTGTCATAATCGTATCAAGTGTTTGTAATCGTTTTGTTGTTTTTTAGTATTCAAAAGCTGAATGGGTATGCTATGATTTGCTCAAGTGTTACAAGTTCATGACAACTTGTCATGCATATAGATGACGAAACAATGACGCAACACATCCAATTAACGTACATGTATGATGTGCCCGTAGCGGAGCTGGCGCAATGTTTTAGCGAGCAACTCCTTGCGCACCTGAATGTACACGGCATTCGTGTGGTGATGGCACTGCGTGATTTCAGTACAGAGCGGGCTGAGCTGATACGGCGCCTCAATCGTGCACGCATCCCGGTAGTTGCCTGGTTGGTACATGTCGAACGTGATTTTCGCATGCACGACGCACACGAGGTCGCTGCCTGCTTTGACGCTTTTCAGCGTTGGAGCACGCAGCATGGTCTTGGCTGGGATGCGGTCGCACTCGATATTGAGCCAGACATGCGTGATGCGGTACGCTTTGGTGACGAGCCCACGGTTGATTTGGCAACCCTTGTCCGGCGTACTGGTGACCGCTGGCACATCGAAGCAGCCACCAACGCATACACACAGGTGCTGGCAGACATCCGTGCAGCCGGTTTTGCAGTGGAGCTCTTTGAAATCCCGTTTGTGCGTGATGATCGGGTCAGTGGTACGACGATTGCCCGGCGCCTATTGGGGATCCCTGATCTGGTTGCTGATCGCACCGTGATGCAACTGCAAAGTAGTTATGTGCGCCCCTATGGTGCTGGCCTGATTGCGGCCTATGCCCCTGAGGCTAGTAGTGTGATGGTGGGAAGTTTGCGTGCTGATGCGCACAATCGTGCCATCACTGTCGATGAACTGATGCGTGATTTGGGGCACGTGGCTGCCTGTGGCATCACCCAAATATACATTGCTGACATGCAAGAAGCATGCACACGCCCGGCGCTTACCGCTGCGATTGTCGAAAAAGCCTGGGTGACAAAGTCGCTACCCCCTGCCGATGAATATTACCAACAGGTGGCACGCATGCGTGCTGGTGTGCGCGCATTGTTGTGGGCTGGCGCCCGCCCTGCCGTACTTCTCCCGTTGTTGATTCCGGTCTTGTTGCTGGTGCGGCGCATGCTCCGAACGAGTACACATACCGTGCAAGAAAGACATGTGCCATGAAAATGAACGATCTGGCCACCGTGTGGGACTTGCCAACACCGTGGCACATCGAGCCAATGAGTGGCAGCTCACACAACCATTTGGCGTTGATTGTGGCAGCCAACAATCAGCATGCCGTCTTGTGCACCTATGGCCATGATCAACCACAGTTGCTCGAATACATGTTGGCAGTGACAAGTGTGTCAGCAACTCTCGATTTGCCGTTTGCAGTGCCGAATCCATTACTCACGACCAGTGGTGAGCGACTTTATCGGCATGATGATGGGTATCGCACATGGTTAATGTCGATGATGCCATGGTTGCCAGGTGAACATCCCACACCTGACGATACCAACGCCTGCCACCAAGCGGGGCACGCATTTGGGCGTCTGCTGACTGTGCTTGCCTCTGTGGCGGTGACGCCACCAGCACCCGTTGCTTGGCTCAATCTGCATCGCATCCATGCCTATATCATTGATCCGTTGGCCGCCTTGCGGGCTGCCCCTCTCAGTAGTGAGCACGTCCTGCACATCATTCAGGTGGTTGAAACATTGCAACAGCAGTTGCCCTCCCTGTACGAGCAGTTACCCCAACAAATCATTCATGGCGATATGGTGCCACGCAATGTGTTGATGCTCAACGAAACGGTGTCGGCGATACTCGATTTCGAATGGTGCCGCTGGGATGTGCGTGTGGTCGATGTGGCGATTGCACTGCTTGCATGGGGGGGATTTGGTGGGCATTTCGATGAAGCAGCCATGCGCCATTTTGTGCGGGGTTTCCATGATGTGATTCCGCTGAGTGACGACGAAATTGCTGCCATCCCTACCATGATGCGCCTCGTCTACGTGGTACGTCTCTTGCAGGTGCTTGGGCGCTACCAGCAGGGTACGGAGCGCAGTGTGGCAGTCGAACGTGTGGCTCATGCCTTTATTGAGCTCGATGCATGGCTCACCGAAATCCCTGACTTTGCTACGTCATACCAGAACTGGCTCGCATGAGACCGCGCGCACTTGCTCATCCAGCACGTCAAGCATTCTTGCAGGCTATTCGGCGCCCGCACCCCGACGAAGTCGAGACTGCATTGTGTATTGCGTGGGAAGACCAAGATGTTGATGCGCGTGCCGAAACGACTGCAACCTTGACGCACTATGCAAGTATGCTTCGCTTACGCATCCCTGCACATGCCCCGCTCATCACGCAAATTGACATCATCAACGAGTACTTTTTCGATGAGCTCGACTTTATCGGTAATAGTGATGACTACTATGCGGCTGCCAACAGCTACCTCGATCGCGTGGTTACTCACAAAACGGGAATGCCTATCATGCTGTCACTGGCGTATATGGGCGTGGTGACACGCATGGGACTGACGTGCCACGGTGTCGCCTTTCCAGGGCATTACATGGTGCAGTACCGCGATGCTGACAACACCCCAATCGTGATTGATCCGTTTCGCGGTGGTAAACGCTGGAGCATGTCGGAATGTGCCAACTTTTTGACGTATCACCGGATTGATATTCCCGTACACGAAATGCTCGCCCCGCCGCCGTTTCAGGCAACCATGGTGCGTGTCTTGCGTAATCTAAAGGGAGCCTATATTGCGCAGGGTGATTTTGTACGGGCGGCGAGCACACTCGAACGCATGCTGTCACTCGACAGCACGTCAGCTCCCGATGTGCGTGACTATGGGCTTATCCTCGGACGCTTAGAAATGCCCCAGTTAGCGTTAGCCTACCTCGAACGCTATTTGCGTATGGCACCTGATGCTACCGACCGCGAAAGTGTGCGTCATCACGCCAAAGTGTTGCTCGGTGATGGTGCTGATTTGTCATAAAAAAGTGGCGCACCAGCAACTATGCCGTGTGCGCCACGTGGACTGTTTGTGCTAGTACAGCTTGCCCTCACGCTTGGCACCAGTGAAGTCGATATACACCGCTTTGGTCTCGGTATAAAAATCAAAGACCTCAGTCCCTTGTTCACGCGGGCCAACGCCCGTGTTTTTCATGCCACCAAACGGCATCTGCGCTTCGCCGCCGAGGGTGGGTGAATTGACGTGCGTGATGCCCGTCTCAATTTCGTGAATATAGCGGAATGTACGCGTCAGATCACGTGTGTAGATGCTCGATGTCAGACCGAATTCGCTGTGATTGGCGGCTTCAATCGCTTCATCGAAGCTTTCGACGCGCACCACACTCAGCACTGGTCCAAAGATTTCTTCGTTGTGGATGCGCATGTCGGTGCGTACTTTGTCGAAAATCGTCGGATTGACAAAATAGCCATTGGCACAGTCGCCACTGGTATTGCGCGTACCACCACACAACAGCTCCGCACCCTGGTTTTTGCCAATGTCGATGTAGTCGAGTACGGTTTTGAGCTGGGACTCATCCACACTCGGACCCATGTCGGTATCAGCGTTGAGTGGGTTACCGACTTTCATTTTGTTGACTTGTGCCATTAAGCGCTCAAGAAAGGCGTCCGCCACCGCGTGTTGGATAATCACACGACTCGTCGCCGTACAACGCTGTCCAGTCGAGCCAAAGGCTCCATTGTAGACCCCCGATACGGCCAGATCGAGGTCGGCATCGTCGCAGACGATGACGGGGTTTTTGCCACCCATTTCGCACTGGGCGCGGATGCCCTTGGCGGCAGCACGTTTGTAGAGCCCCAAACCGATATCCGTGGAACCGGTAAACGACACGAGGCGTACATCGGGGTGGTCGACAAAGGTGTTGCCCACTTCGCCACCCGAGCCGAGCACCATGTTGAGCACGCCGGCGGGTAATCCAGCATCCACGAAGCACTGCATCAGGAGCTCGGCCGTAGCTGGTACCAGCGATGCCGGCTTGAAGACGACGGTGTTGCCGGCAACCAGTGCCGGTGCAATCTTCCAGATGGGGATGGCCGCAGGGAAGTTCCACGGTGTGATAATTGCCGCCACGCCCACGGGTTCTTTCATGGTATAGCCGACGTTGTTGGCTAACTCGAGCGGAATCACTTCGCCGTTGAGGCGGCGCCCATGCGCCCCACAGAACTCAGCGATGTTGACGGCACGTTGGATTTCACCCAGTGCCTCGCTGAGGAGTTTGCCTTCTTCACGCGTCAGCGTGCGCGCAATCTCTTGGCGGCGCTCGCTGATAATCTGGGCAGCTCGGGCGACGATGGCACCGCGCTTGGGGGCTGGTGTATTGCGCCATGCCTTAAAGGCTTTGGCAGCGACCGCAACAGCATGCTCAGCCTCGGCTTTGGTCGATAGTACCATTTCGCCCAGGACCTCACGCGTGTCGGCAGGGTTGACGTTGGCGATGCGGCGTGTGCCCTGCGATTGCACGAATTCACCGGCAATGAAATTGTTGTAGACCTGCATGGTGGCGTTTCCTTATGCGAGACTGGCGTCAATGATGTCGAGCCCACGATCCATCACATCCAGCGCTTCACGTAACTGCGTTTCATTGATGGTCAGGGGTGGATTACAAAAGAAGGTGTTCCAGCGTACCAGCGTAAAGATGCCGTTTTCACGCAGGAACTGATTAAACGCAGGCATGGCGCCCAGCTCGCTTGGTTTGGGGTTGTAGGGCACTAGCGGCTCACGGGTTTCTTTGTTTTTGACCAACTCGACGATGTTGAACAAGCCGATGCAGCGTACGTCACCGACGCAGGCATGCTTGGCCTTCATTTTTTCGAATTCAGTCTTGACGATTTCACCCATACGTGCTGCATTTTCTATCAAATTATCTGACTTGTAGATGTTGATACAAGCCACTGCAGCGGCGCATCCCACCGAGTGTGAATTGTAAGTGAGACCGGCTAGTAACGGACGATCTTCGAAGTATTCGGCAATGGTGTCGGTGACCATGGTGGCGCCGAGTGGCACATAGGCCGATGTGAGCCCTTTGGCCATGGTCAGGATGTCGGGGGTGACGCCCCAGTGATCCACGGCAAACCACTTGCCCGTGCGGCCAAAGCCCGACATGACTTCGTCGCAGATTAGCATGATGCCGTATTTGTCGCACAGCTGACGCAAGCCCTGCATGTAGCCGTCGGGGGGGATGATGATGCCGTTGGTACCGACCACCGATTCTACGATGACGGCAGCCACGGTGTGTGGTCCTTCAAACATGATCACGTCTTCGATGGCGTTGAGACAGTCGAGCGTACAGCCACTCTTGGCACCACAGAAGCGGCAGCGGTAGCGATACGGATCAGGTGCACGTACCACGCCCGGGATACCTGGCTCGGCGCCCCAGCGACGTGGGTCGCCAGTCAGGGTAATTGCACCGGCGGTGGCGCCGTGGTAGGAGCGGTAGCGGGCGATGATTTTGTGGCGCCCAGTCACGGTGCGCGCAATTTTGATGGCGTTTTCGTTGGCCTCAGCGCCGCCGTTGGTAAAGAAGGCTTTGCTCAAGTTGCCTGGGGTGATTTCTTGGAGCAAGCGCCCTAATTCGGCACGTACAGCGGTGGTGGCCACAGTCGGTGCCACGTAGGCGATTTGTTTGAGTTGGGCTGCAATGGCGTCGATGACACGCTGGTCGCCATGCCCGATGTTGACACACATGAGTTGTGAATTACAGTCCATGTAGCGCTTGCCATCCACATCCCACATGTAGATGCCCTCGGCACGGTCGATGACTAGCGGCTTCATGGCTTTTTGGGCCGTCCACTCGTAGAGCGTGGTCTCACGGGTGAGGTCGAGGATTTGTTGGCGGGTACGTGGTGGTACAGTCATGGTGTCTCCTCCCAGCATCGTTGCTGTGCGTCAATCTGATAGTGCCATTGTACGGCGATTTTGTGGCGAGCGTCAACGTCCTACCAGTCTCCCGCATAGCCGAGAAATGGTGATGGTGTGGTGGCGCTCAGACGCCAGTACAAGAGTTGATTGAGCTGGCGGATGTGGAGCAGGTCGTGTGCGATCCACGACCAGGCAATATCGCGGGCTGTCAGCTCAGCCAAGCGTGGGTGGTTGAGGTGCGTCTGCCACTGCGGGTCAGTCAGTGTGCGCAACTGCTGTATGGAGCGAATGCGCTCACTGCGGAACTGCTGCCTGACACGCGATAGCGCTTGTGTTGCGTAGGTGCGACTGTGCACCCACTCCTCAGGGGCAATTCCTGGGATGGGGAGATGCGGTGCAGTGAGTGGTTGCATGACGCGCACGCGGAAATCCTCGCGCTCTTCGTCGTACAAGTGGCACATCACCTCGACGATGCTCCATGCATCGGCACAGTAGCGGATGCGGGCTGTTTCGTCGTCAATCCCCTCGGTCAGACCGAGAATCGTCTGTCCTGCGCGCGCAAGCTGTGTACACAGATGCGAGATATCCATGATTAGCGCCGGGTGGCGAGCAGTGGGAAGAGTCCACCTTGGATGGGTTCACCTTTGACAAATCCCTGCTCTTTGGTACATAAGTGCTCGTTGCCGTTGAAGGTGGTGCCATCGGGGAAATAAATCAACGCCAGCACACGGCGTGGCTGGTCAGACATGTTGGCATGCGCATACTGGAAACATAGGCCGTTGTGGAAGGTCAGCGATCCTGCTTTGAGGGGCACTTTGACGGCCTGTGTACGTGTCACCCCGTTGCTTTCCTCAAATGCGAAAATATCCTGTGGATTGACCAAATCAATCCCGGTCAGCTTGCCTTTGGTATGTGAACCAGGCACAAACATCATGCAGCCGTTGTGTTCGTCGACATCGTGCATGGGAATCCACGCTGAGAGGGCACCGGGCTCGTTCATCGGCCAATAGGGGAAGTCTTGGTGCCACGGGGTCGGTTTGGAGTCGCCGGGCATCTTCCACAGTGCATGGTCGTGAAACAGGCGCACGCCGGTGGCACCGGTCAGCTGCAACGCGAGATTCGCGATGCGCTCGTGGAGCACGTAGCGTGCCATGATGCCATGATCGCGCCACGTGTTGACACGCTGGTTGAGCACTTTGTAGTAGTTGCCACCGGCGCGGTCGGTCTGCACCGAGCTACCCTCTTTGCTCTGCATCACTTCTCCGAGCGCCTGCGATAGCTCGGCTAATTCGTGTGGCGCAAAGACATTCTCGATCTGCACGAAGCCGTTCTGGCGGTAAAATTCGATTTTTTCGGGGGAGAGTTGCATCGGTGCGTCCTTTCAACGACGGTGTTGGATGAGCGCATCATAACACAATCGGGGTATGGGCGAATATATTCGTCCTGATTGTATTCGTGCCGACATTATCAATTATCAATTATCAATTATCAATTATGATAGAACCAGTACGCATGTGCATAAAGGGAACCACAATGAAAATTACAGGCGTTGAGTTATTTACCGTGCCACCACGCTGGCTCTTTCTCAAAATGACCACCGACGAAGGCATCGTTGGTTGGGGCGAGCCGATTGTTGAGGGGCGCGCCGCCACCACGGCCGCTGCCGTGGCTGAGCTGACAGAATACCTGATTGGCCGCGATCCCAACGATATTGAGGATATCTGGCAGGTGCTCTATCGTGGCGGCTTTTATCGCGGCGGCGCGCTAGCCATGAGTGCCATCGCCGGCATCGACCAAGCCTTGTGGGACATCAAAGGCAAGCGCTACGGTGTGCCCATCTACCAGCTGATGGGTGGTGCGGTGCGGCACTCGATCCGCGTCTATTCATGGATTGGTGGTGATCGTCCATCAGACATCGCTGATTCGGCCAAAAAAGCGGTGGCGCAAGGTTTCAAGGCGCTCAAAATGAATGCCACCGAGGAACTGATGTACCTCGACACGCCGGGCAAAATCATGCACGCCGCCGAGCGTGCTGCGGCGGTACGTGCTGCCGTGGGACCCGATGTCAGCTTCGCCATGGACTTCCACGGGCGCGTGCATCGCCCTATGGCCAAAGTGCTCGCCCGTGCGCTCGAGCCACACAATTTGCTGTTTATCGAGGAGCCGGTGCTCTCCGAAAACTACGAAGCTATCCGTGACATTGTCAGCACGGCTGCTATCCCCATCGCCCTTGGCGAGCGTCTCTTTTCACGCTGGGACTTCAAGCGCATCCTTGCTGACGGTT
Source organism: Roseiflexaceae bacterium (assembly GCA_046303375.1). Taxonomy (GTDB): domain Bacteria; phylum Chloroflexota; class Chloroflexia; order Chloroflexales; family Roseiflexaceae; genus UBA965. The sequence continues at coordinate 5,369 of JBKCGB010000087.1, read as the reverse complement.
TGGTCGATGTCATCCAGCCTGATTTGTCACATGCGGGCGGTATCACTGAAACCAAAAAAATCGCGAGCATGGCCGAAGCCTACGACGTCGCACTCGCCCCGCACTGTCCGCTTGGTCCGATTGCGCTGGCGGCTTGTCTGCAAATCGACGCCACCTGCCACAACGCTACCATCCAAGAGCAGAGTTTGGGCATTCACTACAACAAGGGCAACGACTTGCTCGACTACCTTGTTGATCCGACAGTCTTTAAATACGAAGACGGCATGGTCAAGATTCCCAATGGTCCCGGGTTGGGCATCGAAATCAATGAAGAGTATGTGCGTGCCAAAGCCAAAGAAGGCCACAACTGGAAGAATCCTATTTGGCGCCACAAAGATGGCACCGTCGCTGAGTGGTAAGCGACATACGCAAATCGACGCGCAACGCCCGTGTGGAATATGACTTCCACACGGGCGTTGTGTCGTACTGTGTTAATTGGGCGTGATACGCACAAACACGAGCCGCGGAATCAAGCGATCGTCTTGCAGGGTGAGTTGTGCATTGGCATCGCGAGCATCACTCATCACCAGATTGGTAGTCTGCGGCAGTGTTGCCATAAAGAGTTGCTCGACGTCACCACCCGACCCCATACACGCCATCATCGACATCTGGTTGAGTGTGAATGCAATAGTTGCATTGTCCAACGCATATGTGCCGCCGTAGCTGTTGCATCCGCTGTTGCCGCTGAATTGGCCATCAACAAAGCCGATGGTTGCGTTGACATCTGCAGGGATGGGGGCACCATCGATGCTGCGCAGTTGCCACGTGGTGCCATTCAGCGTGTTACTGGGTGCACTACTACAGGCAACCATGGTTATGAGGCAGATGAGCCACAGGATGAGGCGGTTGACCATGATGGTACTCGTTTCTGCATAATTACTTGGCAAACGTCAACAGTGCTTGCCCTTGTGCCGAAGAAAACACGAGCTTGTCATTGGTAATGGTAATGCTGGTGGTTGCTTCGAGTGCCGCAAAGTAATCACGTTCATTTTGCATCTGTGGATCTGGGCACATACGCCGCGTCGACGCCACGCTGCCCACAGTCACCGTGTTGTCGGTGCTATTGATGGTAATCAGTGTGCTGTAGTTGTTGCAAAACCCTTGCCCATTGAAGGAAAGCATCCCCTGTTCGTCGCGAATCAGCTCGATGGTCACTGCATCATCTGCCACAGAGGTCTCACCAAGCTGCATGAGTTGCCACGAAGTGGTGCCCATCTGTGTGTCCCATGATGCTGCGGAGGGCATGATAGTGCTACTACAGGATATGAGAGTGACCCCAACGAGTATCAGCAAAAAGATGCGCTGTAGCATATGATCCCTAACTTTCGTGAAACAATGATTTACCCATCGTGTAGACGTAATTACAGGGTGATTTGTTTCATGTGGTGCGAAGTATGGCTATGGTGCAAACACCAGCATGGTCTGGTCTGCAGCCGAGCGAAACACAAGCGTGTTGTCTACGACAGTGATGCTGGTTGTCGCCATCAGTGCTGCAATATAGTCACGCTCGTGCTGCATGGCATCTGCAGCACATGCCTGCGGTGGTGTCGCAACAGTGTCGATGCGAATCGTTTGATCCGCAGTCATTACAGGTGCAATGCGATAAACGGCACAAAACCCATTGCCAGCCAGATTCAGGTTTTCGTATTGAATGGTGACATCTGTGCGGTCAACGGGAGCACCGTTGAGTTCAATGAGGTACCATACCGCACTGCCCATCACATCTGTGCCGTCCCACTGTGGTTCAGTCCCCACAATTTCGGCGCATGCGCTCAGACTCACTGCTGCCACAATGATGGCAATCCAGATGCGGCACCACATGGTGGGCCGCTGCTTGGACGAGGGGGACTGTGATTGCACGGTGTTAGCGTCCTGCGATGCTGGTGCTTGCAAGCAAGCGCCGTGCGGCATACCGGTAAGCGGTGAAGGTTTCTTCATTGAGAAAGACAAATCGCACCAACGTAATCTGCGATTGTCCTTCAAGGAAATGCGAAACGGTTCGTATGGCGATGGTCGCTGCTTCGTCGAGCGGATAGCCAAAAATGCCCGTACTAATTGATGGGAACGCCACGCTCGTGATGCCGTGATCACGTGCAACCTGCAGCGTGTTGTGATACGCAGATGCGAGTTGCTGGGCGTCACCACTCAAGCTGCGCCAGCGTGGCCCTACGGCATGGATGACGTAGCGTGCTTTGAGTTTGAAGCCCGGCGTAATGCGTGCCTCACCTGTCGGGCAATGCCCGATTTGGCGACACGCATCGGCTAGCTCGGCACCAGCCGCATAGTGGATGGCACCACATACACCACCACCGGCTGCGAGCTGCTCGTTGGCAGCATTGACGATGGCATCAACCCGTTGTGTACAGATGTCTCCCGACACCAGCTCTAGGACATTTGTGCCACACTGATATTGCATGCAACAACCTCACAGAGAGTCTTTGCAGATGCGCCACGGCCAGCAATGCCGTGCAAAGCTTCATCGCATGTATCGCAGGTGCCAAAGAAAACGGTTCTATTTGGCGAGATTATACGGGTGACATCGAGGATTTGTCAAATCTCGTATCACCTTGCTATCACCTCCTCATCAATCTGTATGATTGGGATGGCTGGAGTGAATTGCTGTTCGTGCTGTGGTTGACGATGAATCACACGTACCACATCCATGCCTTCTATTACTTGGCCAAAGGCGGCAAACCCTTGGCCATCCGGGTTGCGTAGACCGCCAAAATCGAGTTCTGGTTGATCACCAATACAGATAAAAAAGTCGGCTTGTGCCGAATCCGGCGCAAAGCGCCCCATCGAAATCGTGCCGTCACGGTGGCACAGCCCGCTGGTGGTGGTGCGTTCGAGCGGGAGTGGGGCGAGTTTTTCCACACCGGTTCGAATGGTGCCTTGAATGACATCAATTTTGATGGTGTTGTTGGGTTGGTTGTCAGGATTGCTCACCACGGTGCGCCAAAAACCCCCATCGGTGTAGGCCTGTGTGCGTACATATGCCAAAAAATTGGCTACGGTGTGGGGGGCAGCGCTGGCATCGAGTGCCACGCGAATGATGCCATGGGGCGTGGTGATGCGGATGGTGCTCATTGTGCGTCCTTTTCTTGTATGGCCAGCGAATGGGTAATCGTGCTTGCATGTGCCATAGTCGCATGTACGGGGCAGTATTTGGGCAAAAGTTCTACGGCATAGGTCAGGCGGGGCAGGTCGAGGTGGTGTCCGACAACCACAACATGCAACTGGATGTGTTGGAAGATCTGCGGGTGTGTGGTGCGCTGTTGGGCACTGAGTTCGGCTCGGTATGCAACCACGTGTTGGCGCTGGCGCTGACAAATGCCGTGGAGTGTGATGAGACTACACATGCCGAGGGCGGCCAGCATGGTGTGCATGGGACGAGAATCGTGGTATGTGTCGAATTGCAATGTATGAGTATCGACCATGCCCGTGAGTTGTAATGTTACTGTTTTGTGATGGTCCATGCCAACTCAACGTCTGTCTAAGCACATGTAGATATTGTGCATATTATGCACTAAAACGTGCATTTTGACGAGTTGACAACCCTGGTGTGACCCTGTACAATGACCTTACGAGCATCCATTGAAGAATCACCGATATTGTTGGGTATTTAGGTAGCTGAGCTGCATGTACCGGTTGCCGGGAATGCCGTTTCTGTGTACCATTTAAAGAGCATCATCTATCACCCAACAGTGGCATACAATGTACTGGTGGGTCTTACGCGTCAATGAGGAGTTCGTATGAAAATTTCTGGTGACTCGACCATCAATGCCACTCAACTCCAAGTATGGACTGCCCTCAACGACATCGAAGTGCTGGCCCGTGTAGTGCCTGGCTGTGAAAAGCTCGAGCAAGTCGGTGACAATCAATTCGAAGGCACCGTCAAGCTCGGTATGGCGGGCATCAAGGGTGTCTACAGCGGCAAAATTCGCCTCGAAGACGTTGATGCACCACGCTACTACAAGCTCGTTGCTGCCGGCAAGGGCTCCAACGGGGTCGTGGATGCGGTAGGTACAGTCGAGTTGGTCAGCCAGCCCGACGGGCAAACGTTGCTCAAGTATGGCGGTGAAGCCCAAATTGGTGGCATGCTCGCCAGTGTAGGCCAACGACTCATCGAAGGCGCTGCCCGCCAGCTCATCAAGCAAGCACTCACAGAGCTCGAGCACCAAATCATGCAACGCATACCAGCGGTACCGGCGGCTTCGGCTCCTGTGCCAGCCGCACCAGATGCTGCCGCACCTGAAGCGCCAGCACGCAAAAGTGTAGTGCTGAGTGAGGCTGAGCAACTCCAACCAACGACGCTGGTAACAGGGGCGATTGGTGCATGGTTCAACACGACCACTGGCAAAGTTGCGCTGGTGGTGATTGGTGCGATTATCGGCTACCTGCTTGGGAGCGGGCGCTAGGTGTTGCTGTTAATCTAGACGGTGCCGTCTAGACACAGATATCGTCACAGTGGGAGTGATGAAAAGGAGGCTTTGAGTGGCTAAGATTACGGTAATGGTGAATGGCAAGCCTTATACCAACGAAGTCGAAGATCGCACGTTGTTGGTGCACTACTTGCGCGAAACCCTGAACCTGACCGGGACGCACATTGGTTGCGATACCAGTCAGTGTGGTGCGTGTGTGGTAGTGATTAACGGCAAGAGTGTCAAGTCGTGTACCACGTTGGCAGCACGTTGCGATGGGGTCAGTGTGACCACCATCGAAGGGCTGGCCAGCGCCGACGGTCAGCTCCACCCCTTGCAAGAGGGATTCTGGGAGTGTCACGGCTTGCAGTGTGGCTTTTGTACACCGGGGATGATTATGTCGGCATACGACCTACTCAAACAGAACCCCAATCCGACCGACGACGAAATTCGTCATGGACTCGAAGGCAACCTGTGCCGCTGCACGGGCTATCACAACATTGTGCGGGCAGTGCAGTATGCTGCCGCCAAAATGCGTGGTGAAGCCGTGTCAGCTCCCAATGCCTAGTATCATCTCAGGGTGAGATGGCTTGGCGGTTTATCCTGTCATGGAGTATTTGGTAGCAACCCGTTCAAGTTGGAGGATCAACGATGACGGCAGAAGCAACGACGCCGATGATTGGGCGCGCCATTAAACGGCGCGAAGACCCCAAACTCATTACCGGCCATGGCAATTTCTTGGATGACGTCAAACTCACGGGGATGGCGCACGCCGCCGTGCTGCGCAGTCCCTACGCCCACGCTCGTATCCGCTCCATTGACACCAGCAAGGCGGCCGCTGTGCCGGGTGTCATCGCCGTCTATGTCGGCAAAGACATGACCGATGTCAACCCGCTGCCATGTGCGTGG
>JBKCGB010000086.1:0-2266 GCA_046303375.1 Roseiflexaceae bacterium | reverse complement strand
ACTGCTGTTGCCTGCATTCGTGAACGTGTTACCACGTACCGTGATGCTGTCCGCATCCACACCCGTTGTCCCAGCGATAGCACCCGTGGTCGCATCGTTGTTGGGCTGGACGTTTAACCCTGCCGTGTATTGCAATCCGGGGGCCAACGTCACGTCGTTGTACGTGAACGTGTTGTTCTCAACCACCGTGTTGCGTGTTGCTGGGAAGTATGTAGCATCCGCCGAGCGACCTCCGTTCAGCACCAACCCACCAATACCACCGATGCGGCGGAACGTGTTGTTGCTAATCGTGCCGTCCACCATGCCAATCACCGCACCGGCCTGGTTCGAGTACATGTCCGCACCAGGATTGATGTCTTGGATGGTGTTACCACTAAAGACGCTGCCGGTGTACAGTGACGGCAGATTCACGCCACTGCGGCTGTTGCCGATCACGTTGTTGGTAAAGGTTGCCCCCACCATGCGCGTCTGCAACTGCGCCTGAATGATGGTGTTGTACGTCGCAAAGACGGTGTTGTCGTCCACCACCAAGCCCGTGTACACCAGCGATGCGCCGCTGTTGCGGAACATGTTGGTGAAGACCATACCACGTGCGCCGGTGATACTCGTGTTACCACCCTGGATAGCGACGCTGCTCGTGGTCACCATGTCAATGTAGTTGCCACGGATCTGCACGTTGGCGATTTCGCCATTCACTGCCTGTGCCGTATTGCTGACGTGCTCGCCAAAGACCAAGCCATTTGACTGGTTCGTGCGCGCCGTGTTGTTCTGGGAAATCCAGTTGTTGCGAATGGTGATGTTGGCGCGGTAGGCACCAATCGTGGCATCGCCTGGCTTGGCCTCCGTGGCCACACGCACGTTGATACCGTCGCGTGCCGAGTTGCGGATGTCCACCTTGAAGCCATCGATGGTCACGTTATTGGCCTGCACCGTCACGTTGTATGACGAGCCATTGCCTGTGCCATCCAACACCGTCTCACCACCGTTGCGGGTCGTGCCCGTGGCTTTCACCCCGGCCTGTGCACCCAACAACGTCAGTGGCTTGTTGATGGTGATCAGTTCGCTGTACGTACCTGCTGCCACCATCACAATGTCGCCCGATGCGGCTGCCGTGATGCCTTGTGCCACCGTCGTGTATTCGCTGGCGACTGCATTGCCGACGATGACTGCGCGTTTGTCGGCAAATTGCAGTGTTTCCACACCCGCCAGCGTATCGCTGCCGTCTGGACCATTGACCGTGACCGTGCTACCACTGAAGGCCAGCGTGTACGATACGGCGTTGCTCCCGTAGACGATCTGGTCAATCCCACTGCCACCATTGTAGCTATTGGTTCCAGCCAGACCTACCAACGTGTCGTTGCCGGCGCCACCAGTCAGCGTGTTTGTCTGGCTATTGCCCGTCAACACGTTGTTGCCTGCGTTACCAGTCACGTCCAGCGCACTCGCACCGGTCACCGTGATAGCCCCGTTGGTGACGCTCTCCGCGAGGATTACCCCGCTAAATCCAGTCACCCCACTTGCCACATCGATGGTCAGGTTGTTCACATTTGCGGTTGCCGTGCCTGCCGCATAGCTCCCCGTCTTGACCCACACCGTGTTGCCGGCATCCGCTGCACTCACCGCCGTCTGCACGTTGGCTTGTGTGGCTGGTGCCAGGTAACTGTTTGGCGTCATGTAGACGTTGCCACTGCGGACGATCACGTTGCCGTACAGGCTCGTATCCGTGCGGTCGATGATTTTGTCGGCGATTGCAAAGCCATCGTCGACGGTCACACTCGACCCACCTGCGATACTGCCGTACTGCGCACTTGTGCCGGTCACCGTTGCTGTCCCTGCCGCATTGATCACGTACCCGGCTAGGCTGCTGGCAAAGCGCGTGTTGCCAAGATTAAAGCTGGCGGGATTGCCTTGTGCGGATCCGTAGACCAGCAACCCGATCCCGGTACCTTGGAGTTCGACACCATTCATGCTGACACTGTCTGCAAGGTTGTTGCCGAGCACCAGGTCATAGTAGATGTTGCTTGGTGTGGTCGGGCTCCCCGTAATCGTCACATTGTTCAGGCTCAACCCGCTCAAGCTGGCTGGTTTGGCACTGTAGGATGGACTGTCGTTGCGGGGGGTGATTGCCACACCGGCACCGTTGTTGGCACCGTTGCCTGAGTTCGTCACCGTCAGACCATTAAAGGTGATATTGGCGAAGGTGCCGTACTTGAGGTTGAGGTTGATACCATTCGGGCTGGTTGCGCCGTACCCGCTCCCATTCGCC
>JBKCGB010000085.1:0-10375 GCA_046303375.1 Roseiflexaceae bacterium | reverse complement strand
TAGTATGCCGTAGTATCTGGCGTAATTTCATAGGAGGTCATCAGCCATGCCAACAGACTGGTGAGTGCGTTTTGTGCTGATGTGGTAGGGGCGACGCCGCTAAATGTTCCCATCATTGAGATACCAATAGTCGCACGGTTGTAGCCGAGCACGTGTGCGCCATCAATGACGGTACCATCATTGGGGCGGACTCCTTTGTAGCGACCTTCGTAGATCACGCCATTCGGGTCGATGAGGAAATGATAACCGATATCGCCCCAATCACGGGTGATGGCGTGAAATCCCCAAATAGAGCGTACCCGTGCCGCCCAATCGCTTGTCAGTGGGTCATTGGGTGTAGCGGTGTGATGGACTACAATATGTGTTGGTTGCACGATTTCGGCGTTGGTGGGCATCCATGTGGCATCTGTAGGACAGGGTGTGGGTGTACGTGTGGGCATGAGTGTAGCAGGTGTTGATGTTGGGGTTGATGTTGGGGTCGCGACGCATGCTTCGCCGCGCGCATCCCAGCCTGCAACCGTACTGCCCCCCCACATACTGCGTGTGACGATCGGTGGCTTGCTGCCATTTGGTGTACTGAGCCCCGCAGAGGGGAGCACTAGTCGTGGTGCATCCAGTATATCGCTGTTGATGGTAATGGCACGTACATAGTCGACATAACTCGTATTGTCAGGTGTGGTTTCAAGCGCAAGTTGCCAAGCGGTTGCTGGCGTTTCAACCGACCACATCGTGCTACTCAACAGTGATGTTGGATCCGTTTCTGCGCGGAATTCTTCGTTGTCTGTGAGTGGGAGCCATGCCGACCATGTATCGTTGCTGAGTGTACGCAACGAAAGTCGTAGGGTACTCGCATCTCCAATGACATGCCACTTTATGATAATACTCGTAAACGGATGAGCAGTTATGACTGCATCAAGCATGCGGCTCTGGAGCTCATCTGCGTGCGGTGTGGCATCGGCGGGTACCAGGATGATGGTTTGTTCGTCGACAGGTGATGGCGTCGCTGCAGCGACGTGATATGGTGCAGGCACCACACATAGCCCAGCAATCAAGCTCACAGTAATTAACAAAAAGGAGAGACGAGACATACTACAACCCTTAGCACGCAAGCGTATTTGCTCTTCTGACGTGTGCGAGCCATGAAATAGTTCCATTCGATAGTATACTAAATGCAATTGTGAGACAACGATAAGGTACTGATTTTTTCATGACATCATCATTTCGGACTATTCTGGCCGTTGAAACATCGTGTGACGAAACAGCAGCTGCCATTGTGCATGCTGGGCGGACTATTGTTGCAAACGTGGTTGCTTCACAAATTGACATCCATCGGCGCTATGGCGGGGTCGTCCCTGAGGTGGCATCGCGCCAGCACATATTGAGTATTTCGCACGTCATCCGCGATACAATCGCGCAAACTGCAGATGGTTGGCATGGTATCGATGCCATTGCTGCTACCTACGGGCCTGGTTTGTCAGGGGCACTTTTGACGGGGCTCAACACGGCCAAAACAGTGGCATGGGCACGTGGATTGCCGTTTCTGGCGGTGAATCATGTTGAAGCACACATCTATGCGGCATGGTTGAGCAGCGGGACACCACCCGTATTTCCGTGTGTTGCCCTGATCGTGTCAGGTGGGCATACCATGTTGGTGTTGCTCCACGGGCATGGTCAGGCGGAGCGACTCGGGAGTACGTTGGATGATGCAGCAGGTGAGGCGTTTGACAAAGTCGCGCGGCTCCTTGATTTGGGTTTCCCCGGTGGTCCTGCCATTCAACAGCAAGCAGTTGCTCCCACAGGAAGTGAGCGATTGCCACGAGCCTGGTTGCACGGCACATATGATTTTTCGTTTAGTGGGCTCAAAACTGCAGTGTTACATCAGCTCCAGGCAGCCAGTGCATTGCATGGTGACGATACACCGGCACTGATACAACGCAAGCGGGAGCTTGCCTATCTCTTTCAAGAGTCAGTAGTTGATATTTTGACGAAAAAAACGCGCCAAGCGGTGCATCAGTATGGGGCCAAGGCGGTAGTGCTTGCAGGTGGCGTCGCCGCGAATGTGCGCTTACGCGAACTCATGGTGCGTCGTATCCCCGTACCAGTGCATATTCCTGCTCCAGCACTGTGCACGGACAATGCGGCCATGATTGCAGCGTGTGCCTTCTATCGACCGTGGCAGGCTGGGCTTGATGTTGCAGTCGATGCCAATTTAGCATTCGTGTGATGCTTAGCCGAGGTGAGAGTAGACGTTTTCTGCGATCATAGCAATGGCGACGATGGTGATAAAGACGGCAAACGCCTTGCGGAGTTTGTCGGCAGGGATATATGCCCCAAAGCGTCCACTCAATGTGACACATGGAATTGCGCCAATCAGAAGTGCACCAATTAACCACCAGTCAAAGGGTGTATCGAGGTGCCCGAGCAGACTCGCCGCACTATTGATAGCGATGACAATCAGTGAGGTACCCACTGCTTCGCGCATCGGCATGCCCACTAGCAGTACCATTGCTGGGACAATCAAAAACCCGCCTCCGACACCGAGTGTGCCAGTAATAAATCCAACTCCAGTACCGACTGTGATGATGTGCCATACAGGGCGAGGGCTGACAGGGGTATTAACTGGATTGGAGCGACGAAAAAGGAATGTGGCAATCACCAGCAACAACACACTAAACGCAATCAGCAGTAATTCGCCCGGGATGAGTTTGGAGATGCGTGCGCCGAGATAGGCGGTGAGCATCCCCGATACGCCAAAAATAAGTGCAGTGCGCAGGTGGGTGCGACCCTGCCGATAGGCTTGTGCACCACCTACGATGGCGTTGAGACCGACGATGACGAGTGCAGTGGCGAGTGCCACATGCTCGTCAACATGCAGGAGATAGACCATGCTTGGTACAATTAAGACGGCACCACCGCCACCGAGGAGTCCGAGCAGTGTTCCGACCAATGCGCCAATGATGATGGTTATCAGCGTTTCCATGATGGTACTACTCTACTGACTATACGTCAGCACTATCATCGATGTCTGCTGCCTTGCGGATTGGTGGCGTTGGCATGGTGGGATCTGTATTATCATCGTCGTCTGCGGATTGTGACAGGAGCTCAATAGCGGCGTCAGCATGTTCGGCGGGTACGACAATCCGCACACTTGCAAGCAGACCTGATTGCATTCCAAAGACTGCTGCACTATCTGCACCGATTAATGCCGATGGAATTCCGGCATCGTGTAGCTGTGCTTGATACATGGATGCTTCGACTTGTCCTTCGCATATCATCACGACGACTGGCTCGATGGGTGCGGGTGTTGCGTGTGCCGACCCAAACATGTTTCGAAACCATTGCCACATGGTGTGCTCCTTTGGCGTACGTGCAATACAAAGAGGAGGAAGCCATGCTCCTCCTCTTTGTGACGACCGAACGACCTCTAATCAACTATGCAGCCTGACGGCGAAACCAATGCTGCCACTCGCGGTTTTCCCAGACGACGAGCAACTGTGCCGCATTAAAGATCGACGAATAGGTGCCACTAATCAACCCGACCAACAAGATGATAACCAGATTCTGGATGGTGGCGCCACCAAAGAGCAGTAGTGCCAACAAGGTAAAGATACTAGTGAGCTGGGTGTTGAGTGAGCGTGGCAACGTTTGTACGATGCTGTGGTTGACAATGTCTTCGAATGATTCACCGGCACGACGATGTGCGAGATTCTCGCGGATGCGGTCAAACACCACAATTGTGTCGTGGACCGAGAAGCTAATCACGGTCAGAAGCGCGGTCAAGAAATACGCATCGACTTCGAGACCGATGGTATAGCCGAGAATGGCAGCGACGCCGAGCACGACCAAGACATCATGTAACATGGCCAACAGGGCACACATACCATAGCGGAACGGATTCGGTGCTTTGTTGAATGCCAATGTCATGTACACCAAGATTGCTAGACAGGCACCAAGCACAGCGATGGCGGCACTGCGTGTCGCCTCACTACTCACCGTTGGACCAACGCTCTGCAGTGACTCACGCCGTACTTCGCCATATTCTTTGTTGAGTGCGTCGAGAATGTCACGTTGCTGCTGTTCGGGATTAGTGGCGCTCAGCTCTTTGGTGCGTACTACGGCCGACGCAACGTCTTTGCCATCGATTTTGACCGTACTAATCTGGACTTGGGCACTTTCAAAGCCGTTGGCTTTAAAGACACTGGCAATCTTGTCAGTGTCGAGATCGCTGGTCTGTTTGGTCACAAAATGCAAATCCCACAGTGCACCACCAGCAAAGTCGATACCCGTACGCAACCCATAGAGCGCAAAAAATACTGCGCCTGGGATGATAACGACGAGTGAGATGATGAACCACACATAGCGCAAACCTACGATGCTTTTCATAGAACTAATGCTCTCATTCCACTCTTATGCCGCCGGCTGTTCGGAAACATCGGGGTCACTACCAACTTCATAGAGCCACGTGGCGTGTGCTGATTCATTGCGCACGACCATGCGCAAAAACGTACGTGTGACAACGACTGCAGTAAACAAATTGAGCAGAATACCGAGTGCAAGTGTCAAGGCAAAACCCTTGATTAGGCTTACACCGAAACTGTTGCCAAAGAGAAACAAGATGGCACTTGTGATCAGTGTTGATGCACTCGAGTCACGAATGGCGGGCCATGCCTCGTCGAAACCGGCTTCAACAGCACGCAAGAACGACCGCTTGTTGCGGAGCTCTTCTTTGAGGCGCGCAAAAATCAGCACGTTGGCATCAACCGCTAAACCAATCGAGAGAATGAACCCGGCAATACCCGATAAGGTGAGCGTGATGGGGACAAGTTTGTGTACGGCAAAAATGATAATCGTGTAGATGACAAGCGCAATTGTCGCAAGCAAGCCTGGCAAGCGATAGTAGACGATCATGAACACCGCAACGATGATCAACCCGACCAGCCCGGCCACAATACTTGCTTGCACCGAATTGGCGCCAAGTGTGGCTGACACGGTGCGACTTGACTCAATTGTCAACGTGACTGGGAGTGACCCATATTTGAGCTGGTTGAGGATTTTCTCGGCATCTTCACGCGTGTTGGTCGTGATTTCGCCACTGCCACCCACAAGTGCACTCTGAATAACGGGACAGCTGACGACTGTGTTGTCGAGCACAATACACATCGGTTTTTGGATGTTGGCAGCAGTGAATGTTGCCAAATCATTTGCGGATTGTCCGATAAACGCAAACGACACCGCTGGGCGTGATGACACGCTATCCGTGGCGACGCGTAGCGCTACTTGGCGCGTATCAAGATCACGCCCATCGGTGATGCTCTGATAGATGACTGGGTCAATGCTGGGCACCGGATTGTTGGGGTCAGCTGCTGCAGCATCAATGGTTGCTTGTGGCAACTTGGGGTCTGGGTTGCCCGAAGTGCGCACAACAGTACCATCGTTGAGGAATTGACCTTTGGTGTCAATGAATTCAAGTCTACCCGTACCACGCAGCGTCTCAATGGCTTTTTCGGGGTCTTTGACACCGGGAAGCTCCACAATGATACGATTTTCACCGGAAAGTTGTACGATTGCCTCACTCACCCCGAGCCCGTTGACACGGCGTTCGATGACTGTGGCTGCAGTGGACATGACTTCTTTGTCAACGATGCCATCTGCCTTCATGAGCACCTGTGTCCCACCTTGCAGGTCGAGGCCAAGCCGCACGCTGACATCGCGACCCAACCACAAATTGTCTGGTGCAAAGGCAATCCAGCTTGATAATGCGGTAATCAACAAAATAAACAAAAACGGTGTAATATCGCGGTTACGCACGATGTGCTTGCCTCCGTATCGGCAGTGCCGACGCTCAACCGTATCCATTCCATGGGTACTATCAGGTGATTATAGTCTGCAAGACCGCACCGTGTCAATTCACTGCATGCGGTCTGTATAATGCATGCCTAGGGGAGGTTGGCTGCCACTGCCGCACGTACGAGACCGTCAATCTCGTCGATTGATTGTGCATTGGCTGCATCAACAACTTTGCCATTCACTGCAAACGACGGCGTACCGGGGAGTCCGAGGGCATTTGAGGCACGTTGGAACTCCAATACGGCGTCGGTTTCGGTACTTTCTGCGAGACAACCATTGAAGGATGTCGTATCAATGCCGAGTTGGGCTGCATAGGTGACAAATTGTGCATTGACACTCCCCTCGCCAATGGCTGCCCATTGACGCTGATTGACATACAACATGTCGTGCATTTGCCAATACGCATCACTACTGACCCGCCCCGCACAGCGCGCAGCTACAGCAGCTTTGACCGCATTGGGATGCATGCTGAGTGGGAAATCATGGAAAATCATGCGTACTTTGCCGGTCGCCACAAACTCCTTCTCAAAGTTGCTTTCAAAGTTATTGGTGTAGTGTGCACAGCCAGGACACTGATAGTCGGCATACATGATCACTGCCACGGGAGCATCTGCGTTGCCCACATAAAAACGGCCATCATCACCTTTGCCAGTGGGCACATCAGCACCACGTTTGGCTGGTACGACGCCATTGACCCCATTACCCGTAGATGCCGTATTGTTGCCCAATGACAGGTAGAGTAATACGGCGACAACGGCAACTGCCACGACTCCAAAAATGACATAAAACGTACGCATCCCGCCTGTTGCAGAAGCGGTTTGTACCGAGCGGCCACGTGGTTTCTGTTGACTCATGCGAAAATTCCTTACCATATCGACAGCAGACTACTTGCGCATATTATAGCGCAGACCATATGAGTATACACTGAGAAACATGCAAAGTGGCGCTATAATGGGCGCACTGTAAGGTCGATACTGTGCGAGACATACCGATGCACACAATTACCAAAGAAACTGCCCGCCGCATCATGATTGCGGCGCAAGGCCTCGATTGCATGCGCCCTGCAACTGCACCCGCAGACGTGGCGGCCTGTATCGAACGCATGGCTATCCTGCAAATCGATACCATCAACGTGGTCAACCGTAGCCCGTATTTTGTCTTGTGGAGCCGACTTGGTGCCTACCCGCTGGAGTGGCTCGATGCCTGCTTGCAGCAGGGAGATATCTTTGAAGCATGGGTACACGAAGCGTGCTTTATGCCGCGTACGTGGTGGCCATATCAGCGTCGTATCATTGGCGATGGTGATCGTGCTCATCTGACGCGCTGGGCAACTCGCATCATTGCTACGCATCCTACGTTGGTCGCCGAGGTGCGTGCACATCTAGCAACGTATGGCGAAGTGCGCGCCAGTGACTTTGCACGAGGAGGAAAAAAACAGGGTACGTGGTGGGATTGGTCTCACGAAAAACAAGTGCTCGAAGCCATGTTTGCCGTGGGCGAGCTGATGGTCATCAGACGTGAACGATTCCAGCGCATCTATGCACTGACGAGTATGTGTCGACCCGATTGGCACGATGCGGATGCACCGAGTCTAGACGACGTGCGCATGACGCAGATTCGTACTACCATGCGCGCATTGGGCGTGGTGCACGAACGTTGGGTGGGTGATTATTATCGGATGGCAGGCAAGTACACGGTTGAAGTGAAATCTAAGCTCCCCTACTTGTCACGCTTGCATGAAGCCGGTGAAATCATCCCAATTGCCGTGGATGGGATAGCTGGAACCATGTATCTCGATGCGACCTATGCACCGTGGCTGGATGCGCCACCTGCATGTACACATACCACGTTGCTTTCACCATTTGACCCATTGGTGTGGGACAGATCACGTGCACAGATGCTTTTTGATTTTGCCTACAAAATCGAGTGTTATACGCCTGCCCCCAAACGCGTGTACGGATACTTTACCCTGCCGATTCTTGCTGGTGACCAACTCATCGGTCGTGTCGACTGCAAGGCGCATCGGCGCAACGGCGTGTTTGAGGTGATATGTGTGCACTTTGAACCGTGGGTTGTGCCAGATGCGGTGACACACCGCGCCGTGATTGGTGCCATCCGTGCATGTGCGCAGTGGCACAACACGCCCACTGTACAAATAACGCGCATTGCTGATGTGGCACACCGAGCAACGTTTCTAGCACAAGTTGCCCAGACCGACTGAATCCATTACAATAGAGGCATGTGAATGCGTGGGCATTCACGGGTATTTTCGTGCTCATGATGAGAGGTCAAACCAGTATGCCGACGTACGTTTATGCATGTGACACGTGTCAGGTACAGTTCGAACAGTTCCAATCATTCCACGACGAACCGTTGCGTACCTGTCCAGAGTGTCAAAGTGCAGTGCGCCGCGTATTGCAACCAGCAGGAATTGTCTTCAAGGGCAGTGGCTGGCATATCAACGATTATCGCAATACCCCCAAGGAAAGTAGCGATACCCCTGCGGCGACCTCTGCGACGACCCCTGCGGCGCCGCCGGCAGCGTCTACCCCAGCAGCTGATTCGCCAGCACCTGCGACACCTGCCCCAGCTCCTGCGGCGGCGCCAGCTCCTACGACAGCGCCGTCGAGTAGTACGGATGCCTAAACGATGAGCACCATGCTACGCCTGCTCCGTGCTGATGTGGCGGCTATTTTTCGTAACGATCCAGCTGCAACAAGTATGGCAGAAGTGTTGCTGTATCCGGGGTTGCATGCCATCATCATGCATCGTTTTGCACATGCACTCTGGCGCCGAAATGTACCGTTTTTCCCGCGCCTCATTTCGCAATGGTCGCGCTTTGTGACGGGGATCGAGATTCACCCGGGGGCGCGCATCGGCGCGGGATTCTTTATTGACCATGGTATGGGTACAGTTATTGGCGAAACGAGCGAAATCGGCGATAACGTGATGCTCTACCAACATGTGACACTTGGTGGTACAGGAAAGCAATCTGGCAAACGACACCCAACGCTCGAAGACGACGTGATTGTGGGTGTTGGTGCTAGTGTGCTCGGTGCGATTACCATTGGCAAAGGTGCCCGTATTGGTGGTGGTGCGGTGGTCATCAAAGATGTACCGGCACATAGTACGGCAACGGGCATCCCGGCACGTGTAGTGGCAACACGTGACCCTGTGACCGGAATAACCCAACGGGTTGAACAATTACCCGACCCGGAGGGTGACATGTTGCGCCAACTCCGCGACATGATTGTGGAGCTCGAGTCGCGGATTGAATCGCTCGAAGCACACACTGCGGATGTACATCAGCATGCGCCGCATCGGCATGCGTTCCGTACTGCAATTTGGCAACAACTCGATGAATCAGCGGCATCCGACCCAGAGATGCAGCGACGAAGGGATCAATCATATGGCGATTCGACTTTATAACACGATGTCGCGCAACA
Source organism: Roseiflexaceae bacterium (assembly GCA_046303375.1). Taxonomy (GTDB): domain Bacteria; phylum Chloroflexota; class Chloroflexia; order Chloroflexales; family Roseiflexaceae; genus UBA965. The sequence goes on along the minus strand of JBKCGB010000085.1, from coordinate 1,082 downwards.
CGGACGAGTTGCGCCCAATTACCCCGGGCTTGGTGCGCATGTACGTCTGTGGTGTGACCGTCTACGACCGTGCCCATATCGGCCATGCCATGTCGGCGATTGTCTTTGACGTGTTGCGCCGCTACTTGGAGTTCCGTCAACTCAATGTGATGCACGTTGTTAATTTCACGGATGTAGATGACAAAATCATCGCCCGTGCCAATACGCTCGGACGCGACCCGGTGGAGCTGGCCTCGAGCTACGTTAATGAGTTTTTGGACGATTTGCAGTCGCTCAACGTGCTGCCAGCTACTGTTTACCCGCGTGTGACTGAATCAATGCCGCAGATTATTACGTTCATCGAAAACTTGATTGGCAAGGGCTATGCGTATGCGGCCGATGGTGATGTCTACTTCCGCGTCAGCAAAGATATCGACTACGGACGCTTGTCGGGGCGCAGTTTGAGCGACATGGTGTCGGGGACGCGCTTTGATGTGGATGCCCGCAAAGAGCACCCCGGCGACTTTGCCCTCTGGAAGGGTGCCAAACCGGGTGAACCGGCCTGGCCGAGCCCATGGGGACCAGGGCGCCCGGGCTGGCACATCGAGTGCTCGACCATGAGTCTCGACCATCTTGGCGAAGAAATCGACATTCATGGCGGCGGTAATGACTTGGTCTTCCCGCACCACGAAAACGAAATCGCCCAGAGCGAGAGCCTGACTGGCAAGACGTTTGCGCGCCACTGGATCCACAACGGCATGCTACAAATCCAGACCAAGCTCGAGGACGGCAGCTACAAGCTCGAAAAAATGTCCAAATCGCTGGGGAATGTGGTCACCATCCGTGAATTTTTGAGTACACACCCCGCGGATGCCTTGCGCCTGGTGGTGCTGTCGAGCTACTACCGCAATCCACTCGCCTATGGCGTTGATATTGTTGCCGACCAAGAACGTAAGCTTGACCGCATCAAGAGTGCCTTGGCGCCGGCTACTGGCACCACGACGAACGGTGAAGGGGTGACGCGCCTGCAGGCAGCCACGGCAGCTGCCCGCCCAGCATTTGTGGCGGCCATGGACGACGACCTCAATACTTCTGTTGCCTTG
>JBKCGB010000084.1:0-20379 GCA_046303375.1 Roseiflexaceae bacterium | reverse complement strand
GGCAATATCTTTGAAGAGCAGGGTACGCAACGCAGTTGGAATTGCTGATTGGTTGATTCCTGTTTCGTTGATACCCCAGGTGACCAAGGTGCCGTTCTGGAGGAGTCCGAGCACAAACAAGTCACCGATGGCAGTTTTGATTTGTGCAAAGGGACCCGGTGATGGCGTGATGGTTCGGGTAAATGTGGCAGTGGGAGTATTGGTTGGTGTTGCCGTATCCGTCGGGGTAAAGGTGTCCGTGACGGTGGGTGTGTTGGTCGGGGTACGTGACGGTGTTTTGGTATCTGTAGGCGTACTCGTGGCAGTACGAGTGGGCGTATTCGTCGCAGTGTTGGTGGCGGTATTGGTGGGCGTGTTGGTGCGTGTATTGGAAGCAGTATGCGACGGTGTATGAGTGCGGGTAGCCGTGGCTGTGCGTGAGTTGGTGGGTGTGGGCGTATCAGCTAGCTCAGAAATCGCATAGACCACACCATCACTCTTGAATGAGTTATCACACACGGGATCCGCAAGTTCCCAATTCCCGGTAGTAGTGCTGTAGTCGCTACTGTAATAGGGACTCGAACCATCTTTTGTAGGGCGTGCAACTTCAAACCATGCCCACTCGGTTCCTTCGCTGGCGCTATCAGTAAGGTAGGTGATGGGTACGGTCAAGCCACCCTTGTTGTTGAGTGGCACTAACCCACCGTCATAGTCACCTGGTGGCACGGTGATGAGCCACAGATCGGTGCCCGTGGTGTGTGTCACCGTGGCATTTCCATAGGCACCAGCAGTCACCGTACCCAACGTGAAATCAGTATCACTTGTGGCTGGCCCCGGGTTATCGAGCTTGCGGCGCAGCGCAATTTTGGTACCAGATGTCACACGCCCATTGATGCGTATGTTCATGGCAGTCGGGCTCGTGCCTTCGAGTGCGGTTTTGTCACGTGATGTGCCCATATCGATAAAAGGAGCGAGACCCACTGTAATCCCATCGAGGAAGTTCCCACCGGTATCACTTGGACCATCGATGGCGGCGAAGCCGAGATTTTTCACGCCACTCCAGCCCGTTGATGGCAACGTATGTGACCCAGAATACTTACCCCATTTATTGACCACAGATGCACTCGGATTGCTGGTTCCTGGCGGAGTCGTATACAGCGATCCAAAGGTAAAGTTGGTATACTCGGCTGACGTCGCATCTTTACACGTTGAGCCACACGACGACGTCGTTTTGGCATACATCATCGGGCGATTGTATGAGTCGGCAGGTAATGAGTTACCATAACTGCTTGCTGGTAGCCCACTCGGTATCCCAAAGCGAAATACGGCGATGTCGGCACGGCTGGCGTTGATGCCTTTGTGATAAAAGGTAAAATCAATTACATCACTATTTGCAACACACATCTGCTGGTAGATGAATGTTTTCCAGTTTGCATTCAACTCGGCATACTTGCTACCATCGTATGCGTTAGTACCTTGTAATCCCGATTTTTGGATTTCAATAATACGCACATTGGTCTGATTGGGGGAACAGTTAGTTTCATCCCACGGAGGGTGCGCAGTCAGCCACCCACGCATTTTGGATTGATTGATATATGCCCAACCACTCGACAATGTTGGATAACAGGCAAAGTCAGAATCCTCAAACGAGGTATTCGCGTAGGTTCGTCCACCTTTGGTGCCATTACCGACTGGATTACTTGTCGTTGGTACCACCTGAGGTGCTGCGATGCGTGGCGCGTGTGTCGCCTGTATGGCAATATTCGCAAACAACTGTGGTGGGTTCTGCCACACAGAAAATGCGACTATGCCGCTGCCGACAATTATCACCAGGTACAGCATATGTTTGAAATACGTCATGTGTGTGTTTACCTGATGATTGAGACCGTATATTCGTCCCAATCCCTTATGCGCACCAAAATGGAGCGCATACATATATAGATGTGACTAGAATACAAAAAATGATGACGCAATACAAGGCAGTAATATTACAATACGATGATATGTTGATTCCATGTAATATGTTATCCAGATGCGCTAAATCACGTTTTTATATGGTGTACGTGCAACGACACCCATGTAATCTGTACGCAAGGCGTAATATGCATTACGGTGAGAGAGGAATGTCCACCCGCTGAAACTGCACATATTCCCATAGCACGGCATCGCGTTTGCCGCTCATGCGGCGGACATGTTCAGTACTTTTGTGCCGAAAGGTATCAACGGCAGCTGCTGCTTCACGTACTGAGTCACTTTCAATATATGCAATGACTCCATCGCTCCGTATGTGGAGTGGCGAGCAAATAACACGTGGATGGAATTGTGTGAGTTGCCGCCACGCTTCCAGTATCAGGCGCAGGTAGATTCCTCCTCGGATCATGGGGAAATCAGCGCCAAAGTCCAGCACAATCTGCCAACGTTGTATCGGTTCCATGCGACCTCCTGCTCTTATCACATCCCATAGGTACTACCGATGGAAGTACACAAAAAGGTACGCACTGATGCATATGGTGCTGCATCAGTGCGCAGGTGTCTCATCAGCGTGATGTGTGAGGCATCGTACGCATATTGTGTTGTTGCGCCTGTACATGTTGGATATGGCGTTATGTGTCTGTGAAATAGACGGCGCGTTGGCGCCATTCGGGGGCCAGAATACTCATCATGATATCATCGCCACGAACGCCATCACGGAAATCATTGTCGCGCATGATACCTTCAACGTGAAATCCGGCTGCCTCGTACATGCGTCGGGCTGCCGTATTGCGCGCAAGCACGGTCAGTGCCACTCGGTGCAGATTGAGCTCATTGAATGCATAACGTAGAATGAGCTCCATGCCTTCACGGCCATACCCGTGCCCGCGATCGGCAAGGTCACCAATTGCAATCCCCACACTTGCGACCTGCAGATTCCAGTAAATATCGTAGAGGACGACATACCCGACGAGGCGATCATCGCTTTGTGTGCGTAGCCGGAAGTGGATGTGGTTGGTGCCACTTGACCCACCCAGATATGTTTGTGGGATTTCATCGAGACTAAATGGGCGCGCATGATTCAGTTGCAGGCGCCGCAGAAAGTCAGCATCGTGGCTCCAGCGTTGCACGACGGCGATATCACTTGCATCTGGTGCTGCGAGCCGCAGCATGCGCCCGTAGAATAGGTTCATGCCCTAGTTGCCTTTGGTGCTACTGTTGCGTAAAAACCAGGTCAGTGCTGCAATGACAAGTGCAATGGATGCTCCAATATTGAGAATATCACTACTGCCGTCCCAGCTGACAATTTTGCCCAAAAACACCACACCCAACACGACTACAATCACGCTGGTCAGCTTGTTTTTCAGATCATCGAGCGAGCTAATATTGAGCCATGCGGGCAGCTCGAGCGCATCATCAATAAACAATTCATATAAGCCGAGTGCCGTGATGTAGCAGACGGTGGCAATCAGGAACGTATCAATGACCTCGATAAAGGCAAATGTGAGTTGTTTGCCAATGTCTTTTTGATCGTGATTTGATACAGTGAGCGCCAAAATATTGTAGATTTCCCACAGCCCAAAAATCATCAACGCAATCATCCCAACCAGGGTACCCATGACCGCCAGAATAATCAGGTAACGACTTTTGCTGAGAATTGCATTCATGTGTTTCGTCTTTCTCTGTAATGACTAATCACGTTGCAGTACGCCGGGCGAGGCGTTGTTGGATGTGTGCCTTGATGGTTGGCCATTCACGGTCAATGATCGAATAAAAGAGCGAATCCCGCACGCTACCGTCGTGCAAGATATAGTGGTTGCGGAAGAGACCTTCGTAGGTGGCACCGAGAGCAACAAGCGAGCGTTGGGCGGCGCTGTTGTTGGCGTTGGTCTTGATTTGTACGCGGATACATCCTAATACTTCGAAGGCATATTGAAGCATCAGATACTTGATTTCAATATTCGTACCATCACCATGCACTTGTGGGTTGAGCCATGTGCCTAATTCGAGTCCTTTGTGGGCGGGGCGTAACTCGATAAACCGGGTGACCCCAACGATTGTATTACTCGATTGTTGGATGACTACATAGGGAACCTCGTCGCCGGCATTGCGGCGACGTATCAACTCTGCGATATGTGCATTCATGCCGGCAGGCGTATCGGCGGGGGGAAAGCGTACATACGTCCATATCCGACTATCGGCACCAGCAGCGATGAGTCCATCGCGATGTTGGTCGGCATTGAGTGCCTCAAGCCTGACCACATGACCGCTGAATTGTGTGCGAGTTATCCACGTGCTTTGAGGCATCACCGTGCTTTCATTTCATCACGTATGCGCAAGGATGACGGCTACGACTGTGCCATTTGGTCAGGGGTATGACCGCGGTCGCGGATATCCTGTTGATACGGGCGGAGCTCGATCCACGGTGCGGGGACTGGGTCAGGACGGCGTGGCATGCGCCGCCCATTCAAGATGGTCAGCTCGTTGCGCAAGAGCTGAGTCCCACGTCGACTGGCCATGGCGATATCATAGAAGTGGAACGCTCCGGGCAGGAGCCGCATCACTGCAACATCTGCATATGCACCCACTTGCAGCGTCCCTACATCGCGTAGCCCGAGAATCTGCGCCGGGCGCGCAGTGGTAGCATTGACCACCGTATGCAGATCGACTCCCATGGCGAGAAATTTGCTCATACACGTCGGCATGTCAAACATCGGACCGTGCACACTGAGCTGGTGCATGTCCGTCGAAATCACATCTGGTGCCAAGCCGGCGCGGAGCATACCCTCGGCCACCGCAAAATCAAATGAACCAGCACCATGTCCCACATCGAGAATAATCCCGCGCTTGGCTGCTGCGATAATGCTGGCATGAGGTGTATCGTCGCCAGCCGTGACACGCATTGTCCCCCCGGTAAAACAGTGCGTCAGAATGTCACCAGCCCGTAGTTCGTTGAGGACATCGTCGAGGAGCGGTGGCCCTGAGCCGATATGCACCATCAGCGGGAGCCCGGTACGTTCGGCTGCGACACGTGCTCGCCGCAATGGCTCGAGTCCGTTGTGTCCCACTGTTTTTTCTTCGATGCGTGCTTTGACACCGATGATAATATCGCGGTGTTGCTCGATGATGCGACAGCAGAGGTCGATGTCGCAGTTCTCGAGATTAAAATGCTCACCAAATGGCGCAGTCAAGCCCACACCCGAAATATTGAGAAAAGTAGCAATGCGCACATCACACTGGCGCATGACAAATTCACGTAGACCAACAAAGTTGTACGCGCCTGCTGAGCCAACATCAATCCAGGTGGTGACGCCACTGCGCGCAGCGATTGCATCGGGCGCAATCCCCCAATAGGTGACGCCATGGTACACATGCGTATGCACATCAATCAGCCCCGGCAATACCAGCAATCCACGTGCATCGATGTGGCTCCGTGCACTGGCATGGTCGATATGTGGTGCGACGGCTGCGATGCGATCACGTGAGATGGCAACATCAAACGTACCATGTACCCCAGCTGCCGGATCAATCAGGGTGCCACCATGAATCAACGTATCATACATGGTTAGGCTCCTAGATAGGCAATCACATCGATTTCGACCATAAAGCCATCGAGCTGACTCCCCACGGTAGTGCGGACTGGTTTGGGGTCGGGGAAGTAGCTGGCGTACACAACATTGTAACGATCAAACAATGCCATGTCTGATAAGTGTACCGTGGCTTTGACCACGTCACTCATCTCGGCACCAGCTGCGGCAAGGAGAAGTTTGATGTTTTCCAGGGTACGGGCGGTTTGCACCTCGATCGTATCGCCCACAATCTCGTTGGTGGCCGGGTCGATTGGGGCTTGGCCCGACACAAAGATAAAATCGCCGACGCGCAACACGGGTGAGTAGGCACCACCGGGCTTTGGTCCACCGTTGACGGTAATTGCTTGTTTGGGCATGACAACTTCCTCTGTGTGTGATGGGTATACACATAAATTATACCAGTCACGCCGTCGTGCGTCAGAGGAGTACCACCACCGGTGTGCCATCAGCTGCAATCGTGGCGTATTCGGGGAAAAATCCCGCACGTTGCCAGACGGCCAAGGCAGCCAGGTGCCAGCTCGGAATAGTGACACGCAAGCGTTTGTGTGGGTAGAGACGCTGTGTATGCGCAACTACGTCGCGTACCAATGGATAGCCGTGCTTGTGCCCAATGAGATCTGGTCGCAGTCCGGCAACGATATCGATGGCATCAGCAGCATACGCTACACCAGCCATTTGTGCACTGCTGCCGATAATCGCAAAGCCAACGAGCTCATGTTGATGATCACGGATTTGCCAATACCCACTCTGTGGGCGACACACCCACTGGTGCTCGAATGGGTCACTACTAAACATGTAGCGTGCCATCACGCCGGCGTAATGCCATTCCTGTAACTGCAGCATGGCAGTTGCTTCGACAGGGTGGCAATGCATGGTCGGTTGTGGAGCAATAGACAGAACTGACATATGTATCACACCTAATCTACGAGTGTTGCTTCCTTGGCATTACTGTAGCATTCACATGCCAATACCGTAGCTGATAACGGTTACATGCTGCTAACCACAACATGACCAAGTGGCTACACACAGATTACAAATCGATAACAACGAGGAAAAGATGACAAACAGATGACGAAAAACGAGTGATATGTTGCATTGTATACACATATAAATATCTGTTCGGTGTACATTACGTGCACCGGATTGTATAATGCAACAATCTGCGATGCGCCACTTGCATCTGCGCCATGGCGTGGTATTTCCACCCTGTTTGAGGGAACTTTTGTGCATGCTGTTTCGTCAGACAGCGTAGGCATCGTGTGATAGTAATCAATAGTGTGAGGGAACAAAAGATGGTAATTCGCAGTCATCGGCGTCTACACGCCCTAGTGGTGGGTATCGTATCGCTTCTCATGATGCTCCCAATCGGTGTATCTGCTCAGGAAGCACCACCCCTGCGTGAGACAACTCCTGTCACCGACCAAATGATTGTGTATTTAAACAATAATATATCGCGTACTGCGGCTGATACCACGTTTTGGCGGCAATTTGGTGACAATGCGGCGCGCAATGGGCTGGCACGGGGCACCTATAAACGTGCATTTGGTGAGCGTGGTCACGTGCTCAAATTGGAGCGCTTTGTCGGCCAAGATGAAATCGTGCAACTACAGGGGGTGTGGCGCACGATTGCTGATGTGGCCACTGTTGAGCCCGACGTGATTGCAACAACGAGTGAGGCCCCCAACGACCCACGCTACAACGACCAGTGGCATTACGGTACGCCGGGCACCAGCGTATATTACGGCATGAATGCCGTTGGTGCATGGGATAGTGGTGCGCGTGGTGCGGGTGCCGTGGTGGCTGTGCTCGACACCGGCATCGTACCTCACCCAGATTTGGGGTATAACGCAGCGACAGCCTCATACAACACCAACAAGATCGCTGGTCAGTATGACTTTATTTCTGATGCGAATATGGCTGGTGACGGCAATGGTCGCGATGCAAGTGCTCGTGACGAAGGCGATGGCAACAGTGCCACCGGCAGCTCGAGCTCGTGGCACGGCACCCATGTGGCTGGCACGATTGCTGCCTACACCAACAACGGTGTAGGTGTGGCGGGTGTGGCGGGTGATGCACGTATGCTGATTGCACGGGTGTTGGGTCGTGGCGGCGGATATAGCTCTGATATTGCAGATGCAATGCGCTGGTCTGCCCAAATTGCCGTGACTGGCGTACCAGTTGCACCAGTGCGTGCCAATGTGATTAGCATGAGCCTGGGTGGTGGTGCACCATGGAATGGCTCGAGTTACTACTGCCCAACTGCATACGCTGACGTGATAACTGCGGCCAAAGCCAAAGGCACCATGGTGGTCGTGGCTGCAGGCAATAGTAACACTGATGCGCAGCAATTCACTCCAGCCAATTGTAGTGGTGCGGTGACGGTGGCTTCCACCGGGCCTACGGGCAAACGTGCATACTACAGCAATTATGGAACCGTGGTGGATATTGCAGCACCCGGTGGTGATGCCAACTATGGTGGATATCTCTCTGCAGGTCGTGTGCTATCGACGTGGTATACCAGCCCATACACGATTCCTGCCACAAATCCCGAGCTTTCTGCTGGGTATGGCAATATGCAGGGGACAAGTATGGCCACACCGCATGTGGCTGGTGTAGCTGCACTTCTGTATGGGTTACTCCCGAGTGCTTCTGTAGATACGATCACCACATATATGACAAAGCTGGCCAATGTGACGACATTTCCTACTGATAGTGCGTCGAATGCATGTACGACGGTAGGAAAATGTGGTACGGGTATCATCAATGCTGGGAAAGCGGTGACTGATGCATTGGCTGTTGCGCCGACCATGACGGTAACCGCAACGCCGAGTATCACATTGACGCCGAGTATTACGCTGACCCCATCTGAGACATTGACGCCCAGCAATACTGCGACGCCAGTGACACCATCGCTGACGCCCACATCTACGAGTACACGTACTGCATCAGTGACCCGCTCACCATCGCATACACGTACTGCTTCTATGACACGCTCGTTGACCGTGACACGCTCACCAACGCTTTCGCGGACGGCGACGCCGCTGATGCGCAATAGTCAGATCATCAAAGCGACATTTGATAATGTGGCGATGTATGCACCAAATGTGTGGTTCACGACTTTTCCATTGCGTTGTCAAACACGGAGTCTGTGTCTCGATGCAGTGAGTGATGGGGTACTCGGTGGGGCAGCACGGTTTGAATCCAGCCGGGCAAATTCACTGATGAGCACGAGTCTGCTCTTTAATCGTATGCCCAGTAATGTGTTGGTCAGTATGTGGGCACGCACCACGACAGATACCGCACTCTTGCAAAATGTCGGTGGCTTTGCCCGCTTTACGATGTCGATTGTGGCTGGTAAGCTCATCTGTAGTACGACTGTGGGGGCAACGACGGTATCTACGGCACTCGGTAGCGATGTTGCAGATGGTCAATGGCATCATTTAGCATGTGTGGTTACCCCAGGTATGGGGGTGACAGGCGCAATCAGTAGCTATATCGATGGCCGACTCGCAGATGCTGTCACCGGTGGCATCACCACCAGCTTCTTGCCATCACGCATCGCTATCGGACAAGTGGGTACTACCTATGGCACATTTGATGTCGATGAATTTTTGATTGCTGGTGGCAACGTGGGTGCCAATGAGGTGTTGTACTTGTACAATAGCCAAGTCCCTGTCGGCACACCGCAAGTTGAAACTCCCACACTGACTGCGTCGGCTACACCGACGAGCACGCGTACGGCGACCGATACACTGACCCCATCCAATACATTGACCCCATCTCTGACGCGGACGTTGTCGTTGACGCGAACGATGTCTCCGTCAATGACCCCATCAATGACCCCATCGATTACGCCAACCTTTACGGGTGGTGGCGTGGTCAATGGTGATTTTGAGCAGGCCAAACTCGGTTGGACAGAGCGCTCATCTCTTGGTTTCCCCTTTATCGCAAAGTGGGCTGGACGACCATGGATGGGGAATTACTTTGCATGGCTGGGTGGTGTTCCGAACGAAAACGCCCAACTCGAGCAGATACTCGCGGTTCCAAATGACAATACGTCCTTGGCAGTGCATATGGGCTTTTACTCGACACAGCCAAGTGATCGATGTACGAGTGATGTTGCCCGCATCTTTGTGAATGGCGTTGTGATAGCACGTTGGGATGTCTGTAACAAGAGTGCTATGCCGCCCTTGCCGCTTTATAGCCAGGCGGTTGTCGATATGAGTGCATATGCTGGGCAAACGGTGACACTCATCTTCGAGCTTTCAAATGATTCATCGTTCTTTAGTTCGTGGTACATCGATACGGTGCGGTTTGTGGCGCCACAGAGCAATTCAACGATTCTCAATGCGGACTTTGCCAATCCAGGGAGTGGCGAATGGCATGAGACCAGTCGTACAAATGGTGCCGTACTCGGTCAATTCATCACCGGAGGTGTGGCCAAGCTTGGTAACAAAGCACCACCACGTAATTTGGTGAGTGAACGCATCAGCCAATATGTGTCACTGCCAGCAGATACCAAGCGATTGCTGTTTGATTTGACATCAACCTCTGAAGAATCCTGCGGGAAATTCTACGATGTACTCAATGTCGAAGTCGATGACAAGATTGTTGGTGTGATTGATGTCTGTCGGAGCACGGTGGGTGGGCGCAGAAGCGTCGACATCTCAGCATATGCTGGCAAACGCGTCCGGCTGAGCTTCTTTTTGACCACCGATCAATCCGTTGGCAGCGAGGTACGCATCGACAATGTGGCACTGAGTACAACCACGACTGTGGTGAACGTACCATCGATTCAGCTGGTGACGGTGAAACCCGTGGTCGATATGAGCATGGCCAAACGCTAATTGGCCACCAACGAATCCCCCTCGTGGCATTACCACGGGGGGGATTCGTATCTGTTTATGGTTGGTAAAGGTATTGTTGGATGGTCGCCTGTGCGCTATTACAACGGTCATATTCCGCAGAAAGATCGCGTGGGACAATGCTTTGGGCATGCGCATTCATGACTTCGTCATAGATGATGCGACACGGCTTGATGAATGTTTCAATTTGGCTGAGTATCTCGGCATCACCACTATTGACATCAACAAGTGCACTGTTGTCTGCCACAATCCTGCGCAACTCGCCGACAATCAGCATGTGTCGTTCGTTGCGTATGACAATCACATTGTCTACGATTTGCGTATCAATCAGTGTGTTGCGCTGCGTCCACGGGCGGATTTCGTTGCACAGATTGACTAACTCAATAAACAGCGTATTGATGTTGCTGATTAACACTTTATTTGATTGACTCGGTGGTAACGGCTGGCTACCATCACTGCTCGTATCGCTGACTGGTGTATCAGTCACTATGCTTTCGGATGCACTTGGTGTCATCGTCACAACACTGGATTGATCGGTGCGCGTTGCTTGCATTGGTGTGGCGACCAATGCAGGAATAGCGGGTGTGGCATCGTTGCGTGTGAGATCAATCATGCCACGCAGCAACGGCAAGAGCACAATTGTTGCGCCAATTAAGGCCACTGCCACTATCGTCGTCCCGATATTTGCGATGTGGGGCGCATAGGGGAGGCCGGGGCGAATCGCTGCAAGGAGACTGCGGGGTAACAGCGGTGCTCCAGCATCCGCATATATCGCTACAATCCGCCCACTACACGGGGCAGTCACCACACGGCGCATCTCACCATCTTGAATGATGGCAATGGATTCACCGATGTTCACATATGCGTCACGGGGACGGAGCCACGCAACCAAGGTATATCGTGCGTGCTGGTCAAAACTTGCATCGAGATAGATATGCTGATCGTGCATTCGTATTCCTCACAACCATCTGCTTTGTGCATCATAACATGAGTGGTTGACGCACGTTGGTCGGCGTGGTATTATTTCACGTGGTGCCGACGTAGCTCAGTTGGTAGAGCAGCTGTCTTGTAAACAGCAGGTCACGAGTTCGAGTCTCGTTGTCGGCTCCAGTACACATCCCCCCAGTTGGGGGGATGTTTTTTTGTGATTTACAAGGTGATGCGGCGTCCTGTGTTGGCTGACTCAATGGCACCAAACACCATGGCAAGGCTATTGATGTTGTCACGGCAATCACCCATCGGGGTATGGCCAGTACGTAGACTATGCACAAAATCCGCAAGTGAGCCTGCAATGCCATGGGCAATATCTGGGGCAGCGTGTGCGCTGAGCTGATGGCATTTGGCATGGAATCCACCCTGCTCGACGACAACGTCGGCTACTATCCGATCGTGACCATCCCAGGTCGCGCTGCCCTGTGCACCAACAGCCCGCCACGCGGATTCCCATGATGTGTGTTGGCCATCGGCTGCCCAGCAGCCACGATAGGTAAAGCGCGCTCCGTTGGCCATCTCAAAGATGGCAACAGCCCCTGCCGCACCTTTGTACCAACTCCAGCGTGGATTGAATTCTTCGCAGTAGACTGATACGGGCGTGGTATCACCCAGTAGGTAGCGGGCAGCATCAAATGTGTGGATGGCCATATCGAGCAATAGCACATGGGGCATTTCATCACGAAAGCCACCAAAATGCGCCCCAATGTAAAAATCTGCATCGAGGATGCCTACTGCCCCTACCTGCTGAATAAGCTGGCGATAGGCCCACAAGCGTGCGTCATAGCGCCGACTTTGACTGACCATGTAGCGTACCCCTGTGCGTTCGGCTGTAGCAACCATGGCCTGTGCCTGCGCCATCGATACTGCCATGGGCTTCTCGCCGATGACTGGAATGCCAGCATTTAGACAGGTGAGTGTGACGTCGTGATGCGCCTCGGGAATGGTTACATCAACCACGAAATCAGGGCGCACAGCGGTGAGTGCCTGGGATAATTCATCCCCGTAGTAGTCTGCGTGGATGCCCATATCGTGGGCAGCCTGGGCCGCAATACCTGCACGAATGTCGATCCAGCCAGCGAGGTGCACGGCACTGTTGCTGACCAGATTTTTGGCCCATGTGCGACCCATCCCACCGGCACCTACCAATAGCGCACGTAGTGGTTGCATAGTGCGTTCCCTTTCCACATGAATCTTAGGCGTCATTATAGCCCACCCCTGCAAAGGCGTGTGCAACTTTTTTCTTGCTGATGTCGTCAGATACGCCAGGTACCAAATCAATATTGCACTGAGATTACGAAATCCTAAAAAAGTGCACATTTGTGGATTCTTCAATCGCTATACTACACATAGGAGCCACGCAGTGAAAGGGTGCCTATGCGTAGTATTCAAGAGGCAGGGGTAAGCGTCCGCTTGCACGAGTATCAGCAATGGTTGCGGGGGCAACAACAGCAACTCGAAGCACAGTACGGCTTAGCTGTGTGTGATTGGGAAATTTCACAGGAGACGGGTTTGGTGACCTATCAGCGCGCGGGGCGGGTAGTATTACGGGCAACGTATGTCATGATTGGTTCGTATTGTGCGCCCAACGGGACGTGGTTGTGGGCGTGGGCGAATCCAGCAGTCAATCGTAGTTATGCCATTCATCCGCAACAAACGCTGATTTGTGCCCAACGTGTTGGCGCATTAGGGCTCGCACAACCGTTGGTCGCACTGCACGAGCAGTCGATTCTGTGGCAGGACTGTCACCCAGCTGATGCGCATACACACGTCACGGGGACGGCAATAGGGCGACTTGTCAGCATGATGACCCATGCTGCCAACGGCATCGGGGTACAGTACTACCTCAATCCTGCGACCAAGACCATGGGATGGGTGGCACTGCAGTGCATCTATCAGCCCGTAGAGAGTGTGTAGGTCTGGTATGTGTGAGGATGGTGGGGCACAGTGGGATATCCTACTGCAATCAAATAACGATGGGGAGCGGATCGCCGCACTCAATGCAATTACCGTAAGTGATATTTCACCTACGGTAATTGCGCATCTGCATGCTGCTTTATTATCGCCATCAACGCCGATTCGACTTGCAGCAATACAGTGTTGGCAACGCTGCGAGTGTGGCGTCGATGACATCGTGGTACGCGCCACGTACGATCGTGATGATGCGGTCCGTGCGGCAGCATTTTTTGTGGTACTCGGATGGCAGTTGCCTGACTGGGTCGAGTTGTGCCGTCGCGGCTTGCTCGATCGCACTAGTGTGGTGCGCATGACCGTCTTGCGTGCGATGTGTTACTACGACCTCATCACCCCAATCGAGCTCTTGTATGATCGTCTGCACGATGCGGATGGGCAAGTCGCTACCAAAGCGGCAGAGATTTTGGCGATTCGACAAGACCCCGCAGGCGTAGCGTGGCTGACCGAGAGCCTGCAACGTAACCTGGTACGCAAGCGTTTGGCGATTAGAGCACTTGGGCATGCGCGTGTGCAGGCTGCCGTGCCATTGCTGATGGATGAAGTCCAGCAACGTTCTGCGTGTATGCTGTGTAGCATTGATGCGCTCGGATTGTTGGCAGCCAGCGAAAGCTTGCCCTTGTTGATGGTACTTGTGGCTGATCATAGTTTTGCAGTACGTACCGCGGCAATCAAAGCGCTGCGCCAAGTCAATCACCCGACAGTCATTGTGCCAGTGATGCAACAGGCGTTGCAACGCGATGCACGGCAACATGTGCGTATGACTGCCATGGCAGTGTTGCAGCGCTACGAAGTCATTCCCAGCTATCGCGAATTCCAGATGTATGTGGCACATGTACAAAAAGTGCCTACGCCATGGATGGCTGCATTAGTAGAGGGATCATGCGCCGAAGTACTCGAGCGCCTGCAGTACTTGTATGCACAGCAGATTGAATCAACGTATACGGGATTTACCGCACGCATATATACACACATCCTGAATCGGAGTGATGCGGCGGCACTGTTGCAGCAGTGTGTATTCGCGCAAGATCCATATATGGTTATCCTCGGTCTGATGGGGTATGAGCTCCATCACGATGTGGCGTGTGCGGACATCATTGCGACATTGTTGAATCACCCCGATAGCACTGTCCGCAAACATATTCTGAAAATATTGCGTAAATTTGCACCGCACGATGATAGAGTACTCTTGATGGCATGGCATGTTGACGACGTGCGGATGCACAAAGCGCTAGTGTCGGTGATGTTGACGCGTGATGCTCAGATGCGTACTTTGGTACTCACATCAGATGTCAGTGATGTCTGCCAACAGGCGATCACGTTGTTGCGCGCAGATATATGCGCAGAGTGCCACTTGATACGGCAATTTTCGGCACATGACATCACACAACTTGCCCGTTGGCAACACGATACCCGTCTGCATAATCGTCTGCACATTGCTGATATCATCGAGACCTGGCATTGCTTGCCACGCTGCGCCGATGCATGAGTTTGAGCACACAGCCAACATGGTAGTATAGTGATGTGTGGTGAAATCGTGCCGTACGGAGATGAATGATGCATGGTAAGCCCATTTCGTGCCAGTGATGCCTATATCCGAGTCGCAAGTGCATGTCCACCGGTGCGTGTTGCGGATGTCGCATACAATCTCACCCAGATCATTGCGTGCTATCAACATGCAGTCCAGGCTGGGGTGGCACTGGTCGTGTTCCCTGAACTGTGTGTGACTGGGTATAGTCTCGGTGATCTGGTGCAACATGACGCGTTGTTGCATCATGCACGGCAAGCCCTGGTGGCATTGGCACAACAGACGGCAACGCACGATACGGTCATGGTGGTCGGCTTGCCGATGGTGCATGGGAATGCGCTTTATAATGTGGCCGCAGTGATGGCACAGGGACGCATTATTGGAATTGTGCCCAAACAACACCTCCCCAGCTATGGTGAATTCTACGAAAAGCGTTGGTATCAGGTGTGGTCGCATGCTAATACCACGCTGGCAATCGATGGGATGATGATCCCGTTTGGTACGCAACTGGTGTTTGATGTGGGTGGTGTGGTGGTTGGTGTCGAAATATGTGAAGATTTGTGGGTCAACCATGCCCCAAGTGCCACATTGGTCGATCATGGGGCGCTCGTGATTGTGAATCCTTCGGCCTCACCTGAGCTTGTGGCCAAAGCGAGTTATCGGCGTACATTGGTAGCCATGCAATCGGCGACATTGGTGTGTGGCTATGTCTATGCTGGGTGTGACTGGAGCGAATCCACCATGGATGTGGTGATGAGTGGGCATCAGCTGATTGCGAGCAATGGGCGGGTGCTCGCTGAACGCCCTCCATTTACGCGTGATGCGCGGGTGCTCGTGGCTGACATTGATGTCGAGCATCTGCGATTTGACCGCCGGCGCGACACGAATCGTGTCAACGATATGCACTACTCAATCCTAGCGACGGTGCCAATGCGCCCAGCAATGACCCCCGTGCCCACCGTCGTTGCACATCCCTTTTTGCCAGGTGACGAAGACGAGCAGGCCCGCAACGCACGTCTGACGCACATCATGCGCATCCAAGCCCATGGGCTCGCACGACGGATTGACGCCACGCGGGCAACGCACATCCATCTCGGGCTCTCTGGTGGCTTGGACTCAACACTGGCATTTGTGGTGGCATGCCAAACAGCACACATTTTGGAGCGCCCCGTGGCTGAATTGCTCCGGACATATACGATGCCTGCGGCGGCGAGCTCGGAACGCACCCAGACCAATGCGGTGCACTTGGCACAGTTGCACGGTGTGCCCAATCAGGTGATTCCTATTGGCGAACTCGTCACACAGCAGCTCCAGGCATTGGGGCACGACGGTGTGACGCAGGATATCACGTACGAAAATGTGCAAGCGCGGTTGCGCACGAGTATTTTGTTTAATAAAGCGAATCAACTAGGTGGCTTTGTGCTGGGGACAGGTGATTTGAGTGAGATTGCTCTTGGGTGGTGTACGTTTAACGGCGATCACATGAGCCATTATCATGTGAATGCTGGTATCCCCAAAACGTTGGTGCGACACTTGGTACGACGGGTAGCACAGCAAGGTGAGGCACCAATTGCCGCTGTGTTGGCTGACATCCTGGCGACACCGGTATCCCCCGAACTGACCACAAGCACGCCAGGTGCGCTCAGCCAAAAAACTGAAGATATTATTGGACCGTACGAGTTACATGATTTCTTTCTGTATCATCTGGTGCGCTGGGGAGATAGTCCCGCCAAGATTGTATTCTTGGCGGCGCACGCCTTTGCCGGGAGCTATGATGTGGCAACCATCACACACTGGCTACAGGTGTTTGTGCGCCGCTTTGTGGGGAGCCAATTTAAACGCTCGGTGATGCCAGATGGCCCCAAAGTTGGTAGTGTGGCGTTGAGTCCGCGCAGTGATTGGCGTATGCCATCTGATTTGTGGAATGCGGCCTTGTGGCAGGATGGGTAGGGAGTGTGATGACGTATACGGCACCGATTTTGACGGTCGATACGGTGGTGTTTCAGATGGTTGATGCGCGCTTGTGTGTGCTGTTGATTACGCGCACCAATCCGCCGTTTCAAGGACGACGCGCATTGCCCGGGGGCTATATTTCACTGGGCGAAACAACGCACGAAGCATTGCAACGGGTACTGTCTGATAAAGCAGGAATTGAATGCACCACGTTGCCCTTGATTGAACAACTCTATACGTTTGATACGGTTGCGCGTGACCCGCGTGGGCACGCGGTGTCAGTGACGTATATGGCGCTTGGGCGCGATGTGGTGCTTGATGCGCGTGCCACACCCCATCAGCCACAATTTGTACCGGTGGATGCATTGCCGGATATTGCGTTTGATCATGCGCAGATTGTAGCGTATGCGTGTGAACGCCTGCGCAACAAAATAAGTTATACGAATGCGATTTTTGCTTTGTTGCCTGATTACTTTACCCTCTCACAACTCCAACAAGCCTACGAAGCCATCTTGGCGCGCCCCCTCGATAAACGCAACTTTCGCAAAAAAATCATGAGCCTGGCGATGATTGCTGAGACGCCACAAATGTACCGCGATGGTGCGCATCGCCCTGCGCGTCTCTATCGTTTTGTGCATACAACACTCACCGACACTGCGATGTTTTGATGCTCACCTCATGCGGTATATGCCGATGATGGCATGAGGATGCGCCGGCTGAGTGTGTTCTGCGTGATGGCAGTGTCGCTATGAATGGCGGCAGGGCACGTTTTTGACACAAAGAACACACCCTAACAAACCGTGATGATAGTGGTCTGTACCTGCATCATGCCTGCTGGCATATCTTGCGTGAGGTTGACAAATGCAGGAAATGTCGCTACTATACTCATCATTACTCGAGTAAGTGTAATTTGTACAATTACTTGATACATGATGAGGAATACGATGGCAAAGCATGCATTAGGGATTGTGGATGTACAGTGTGGTTTCATGGCGGCAGCAGAAGGTGAACGCGTGGGGGTGGCTGGTTTTGGTGAGTTGCCCATCCAGACGGGAGCGCAGGTGGTGGCGCCTTGTAGTCGGCTGCTTGCGGCAGCAGCGGCGCGTGGTTGGGTGACCTTTACGACGCAGGATTGGCACCCGGCGCAGACCGCACACTTTGGTACGCCACCCAACTTTAGTACGAGCTGGCCGGTGCACTGTGTAGCAGATACACCCGGGGCACAATTGCACCCTGAGCTCGTCGTACCTGCAGGTACGTGGGTCATCCACAAGGGCATGGAAGTGCTGACCAATGGCGCAGACGACACCAGCTACAGTGCATGCAATGGATTTGACGCAGCAGGGGTAGGGTTGGCTGCAGCCTTGCGCAACGCAGGGGTAACGCATGTCTATTTGGCTGGGTTAGCCTTTGATTATTGTGTGGGGTATACGGCACTCGATCTGTGCAAGGCCGGCTTTGCGGTGACAGTGCTCGAGGATGCTACCGAATCGATTGCGGATGCCTCGCGCGTACAGATGCGGGCGCGTCTACTCGAGGTGGGTGTTGTGTTGGCAGCAAGTGCGACGGTTGCATAACCGAAAGGACCAATGATGCAACGTGACATTCCGCTCCTGACGTGTGGTCTCGATTACTACAAACTGACGATGAGCCAATTGCAGTATGAACACCACCGCCATACGCAGGTCACGTTTGCCTTGAAACATCGCGGCAGTGGGCTGCTCGCACAGTACGTGGATGCTGCCACATTGCAGATACATCTCGATGCAGTGCGGGCGCGTGGATTTGTCGACAGTGAGTTGCACTATTTGGCTGGGTGACGCAGCAGTAATGGTCAGCCGATTTTTTCGGCGATGTATCTCGATTATATTGCCACCCATCCCTTGCCAGCAGTGCAGGTCAATATATGCGATGGTGAATTGCATATCGAGACGACTGGAGCATGGCCGCTGGTGACGTTTTGGGAGACGGTGGTGATGAGTGCTGTCAACCAGCACTATTTTGCGGGATATGTGGCGGCGCACCAGTTGTCGTTGTCAGACATCTATGCAGAGGGGCAACGCCGCCTCGACGAAAAAATTGCCGTATTGCAGCACGACGCATCCATCCGCATTGTGGACTTTGGCACGCGGCGGCACTTTGGGACGGCGTGGCAGACGCATGTGGTGCGTCAGCTCCAGCAGCGGGTGCCACAAAACCTACTCGGTACGTCGAATGTGCACTTGGCACAGAGTCTCAATCTGCGCCCGATTGGCACGTTTGCACACGAAATGCCGATGGTTTATGCGGCATTGGCTGATCGTCGCCATGGTGATGTGCGGGCGTCACATCAGGCGTTTTTGCATGATTGGTATGCGCGTTACGGTGTGGATTTGGCGATTGCATTGACGGATACCTTTGGCAGCGATTTTTTCTTTGCCGACTTCACGCTCACGCAAGCACAGCAATGGCGCGGCTTCCGGCACGATTCGGGTGACCCAGAGCGCTTTGGTGAGCGGGCGATTGCGTTTTATGCGGAGCGGGGGATTGACTCTACCACCAAGACAATCGTCTTTAGTGATGGGCTCGACATCGCCACGATTCAGCGCCTGCATCAGCGCTTTGCGGGGCGTATCCAGCTGGTCTATGGCTGGGGGACGAACCTCACCAATGACGTAGGCCTCAAACCGCTCAACATCGTGATGAAAACGACGTCAGTGGCTGGGGCTCCGGCGGTCAAATTGAGTGACCATGCCGGGAAACATATGGGACCAGCAGACAAGATTGCAGCATATCAGCAGGTGTTTAGTGTGAGATAACAATTGAGAATTGAGAATTATTCGGTTTCGTCGACGTGCAGTGAGTGGAGCAGGCGGTGGGTGACTGGGGCGAGGACGACGCCGGTGATGGCAATGAAAAAGAGTCCTGAAAAGAGAGCATACGCGCTTGAGAATAGTTTGCCGGCATGCGTGTTGACATGGTCGACAGGCCCCATGCCACCGAGAATCATGGCGGCGTTGAGTGTGGCATCAATCCAGCTCATGTCTTCGAAATAGTGATAGCCGGCAATCCCAATCCCCAGCGCGAAGATAGTCAGCGCCATGGCCATGAGCATATGGCGCAGCATGCGCATGAGAAAGTGGTGTGGGGAAATGAGTGGCTTGTGATGATGCTCGTACATAGCGCTATGATACTCCAATTTTGTATGCTTCATTCTTGATTTTTCATTATACTAGTGGTATGGAAAGACTGAACCCTCAACAACGTGCAGCAGTACAACACACGCAGGGCCATGCCTTGGTGCTGGCGGGCGCTGGGACGGGCAAAACGACCACCTTGCTGGCACGTGGGCACTACCTGCTCGCACAGGGCGTACGCCCCGAACAGATCATCATGGTCACATTTACGCGGCGTGCCACGCGTGAAATCCGCGAACGCCTGGTGCAGGATGTGGGGGATGTGGCCAGTCAGATCCGTGTAGGGACGTTCCATCGCATCTGCCTCGACATCATGCGCATGGAGCCAGACGTCTTTGATTTGCAGTCGTTTACGA
>JBKCGB010000083.1:0-33589 GCA_046303375.1 Roseiflexaceae bacterium | reverse complement strand
GTCGTAGAGCTCGCTGTTGTTGATGCGGATACCATCATCACCACCCCGGACCAAATCATTGAAATGCGTGCTCCCCTCGCTCGGCACTTTGAGGCGGATGGTATACGGTGTGCCGTTGGCGGCCATTTCTTGCTGTTTGGCGAGTGGCCAATCACGCTCGGGACCACGGAAGCGGAATGCCTTGACACCGCGAGCCTCGGCGATGGCTTTCATCTGCGTCAGCTCTTCCTCGGTGGTAAACGACATGTACGCCAGACCTGCTTCGAGCAGCTGATGGGCAAATGGCATATACACGCCCTGCTCACTGCGCACCGATTGCACATATGGACCATATGGCCCGCCGATGTCGGGACCTTCGTCCCAGTCGATACCTACCCAGCGCATCGACGTCATCAAATCATCGGCTGCCCCTGGCACAAAGCGCTTTTCGTCGGTGTCTTCGATGCGCAGCAAAAACTGCCCGCCGTAATGTCGCGCAAACAACCAGTTAAACAAGGCGGTACGCACCCCCCCAATATGGAGGTATCCTGTCGGGCTCGGGGCAAAACGTACGCGCACTGGACTTTTGATATCAATCATAGCTCTTCTCGTTGTGTCGATTCCTCATCTTGGCATTATAGCAAACCTTGATTGTTTGGCTTGGATGAATTGTGCGTGTAGCGCATGTATGTGTCTAGGCATCGATGCAGATGCGCCATCTCACTCACCTTGTCATTGCAAAGCTCACTCGTACTCACACTATCATGTGCGTGTAGATATCATGTTTCTCATACATTTCTCATAAATGGGTCTTGACATCAATAATCTGACTCCATATACTTGGAGATGTTAGAAATCCTCTCTTGTAAATCGCCTCGTTCGCTTGTTCACTCAAGTATTCGCTTTTTCACCCGCCGTTCGCCTTTTCACCCAATATCCGCCTAATGATTCGCCTTGTTCGCCTGCGTGGTCACTGCCATGCTCAGCCACCTGATTGTGCCCCATGGTGCAGTTCAGACGGGTGTCGCCGTGTGCGCCCTGTGTACCTTGACAAGTAAATAGCCGCGATCGCAACGCACACATCCTGTGCCCACGGGATACCATCAGCCAGACTGGTGGGTACTACCACAACGATGTGGTGGTGTGGTTACTGCCCAGCAAACCAACACAGCATCAACTGTATGTTTGGTTGAGAAGAGGCCATCATGGCCATGCACACAACGTGCCTCTCAAAGCTTTCGCCGGAGCAACGCAAGTTGCTCCATGTTCGCCCGTCCATGGACGCAAGTGAATAGTAAACAACAGTAACCCGATAAAAACGCCATTCCATACGGCGAATGGGCAGGTGAAAGCCCTGCAGGTGACGAGGTGGGCACCTCGGACACAACAGTCAACGGTATCACCGCAGGGTGAACGATGACTGAGGTATCCCACACAAGCGTATTGTTGTGGGTATGACCTGTCCTCACCATTGACCGTACAATGCCGGTAGCCAGTCCGAACCGTTCACTACACGTCAGCTCGTCCACGATGTGTAGTGAGCTACCCCTCGGTTTCGTGATACCACGAAAATACAAAAGCCGCGATTGTATCGCTCACATCCTGTGCCTACGGGATGCCACCAGCCAGTCTGGTGAATGCCATCACTCATGTGAAGGTATTGGTTACTGCCAGCATGCAATATATGTGAACATTTGGAACGAGGGCTTATCGCTTGTTAATGCGTGTAAGTTTCTCACACAAACATTTCGCCAGAGCAACGTATGTTGTTCGATGTTCGCCCTTTTCACGGACGATAAAGCAATGATGAAAAGCGTCATTGTAGAAAGGCCACTCCCATGTTCTAATTATTGATAAAAACATAAAAAACAGTAACCAGATAAAAACGCCATTCCATACGGCAAATGCGCAGGTGAAAGCCCTGCATGTGTCGAGGTAGGCACCTCGCACACCAGCTCGTCACCGTGTGTGACGGTTGTACAGAATCCATGCCATTCACCATGTGGTATGGAGACTGGTCAGCCAATGGCCGTACATTGCCGGTAGCCAGCCCGTGTCACGTGCGAGATCACTTCGTCCATGACTCGTACGTGACTAAACAGCACGAAGGTCAGTCGATTCTTTCGTCATTTAATGTCATCAAAATACGTACTTGACACCATAGCGTAGTTGTGATACTATTAAAATATCAAATTTTAAATCGCCTTGTTCGCTGTTCACCCACATATCCGCCCATTGATTCGCCGTGTTCGCCCGCATGGTCATTGCCATGCGTAGCCACCTGACTGCGCCGTATGGTGCAGTTGCGTCGGGTGTCGCCATGTGCGCCCTATGAACCTTGACAACTAAACAGCCGCGATCGCAACGCATACACCCCGTGCCCACGGGATGCCACCAGTCAGATTGGTGGTGTGGTTACTGCCAGCAATTCACACTCATATCGTTCATGAGAACAACAGTAACCAGTTAACAACAGCATCCTACGGTGGATGCGCAGGTGAAAGTCCTGGCGTGACGAGGTGGGCACCTCGGACACAACAGACATTGGTATCACCGCAGGGTGAGCGATGAGTGGGTTAGCTGCAGCAAGCGTGTTGTTTATCTTGTAAATGAAACGAATACTGCGTAACCTGTAAAAATACCATTGACCGTACAATGCCGGTAGCCAGTCCGCACCATACACCACGCATTTGCCAATGTGTGATGTGTTCCTCGTCCGCCTTTGAATGGAGTGAACGCCAGTTATCACCATTCAATAAATCGTTGAAAAATTTTAAAAATCAATTCTTAAGGAAATCAACAGCTGGTAGTATTTACCCCCTGCTACCAGCTGTGTTGAAAATAGTTGTTTTAGTGAGAAAGTGATACTCGGTTGGGTATTCAGGTGACGGAATGAACGTCAGTTATCGCCGTCAATGTGGTTAAGTCAGCACTTTTATTTTTATTCTTAACCAGTGAAATGGAGCTTCTTGTGACCTCATTTACTCAGGCAGTTATTAATCAACCAGCACGCACCCAGAATGGCATGTTGGCGCGTGCCTCGACTGCCTCTGCGCTTGTTGATCTCTTCTACAATATTGGTGCGATGCGCGGCAGCGACGTGACCCCGTTGTTCCAAGCAGCCCTGCTCGAAGACGCAGAGAAAGCGTTGCGCTTGGCGTTGTGGAGCCGCGATGTGCGTGGTGGTGCTGGCGAGCGCCAACACTTCCGCACTATCTTGTTGTTCCTTGAGCAACACTATCCACATTATGCGCTTGCGCTATTGCCCAAAATCGCCGAAGTCGGGCGCTGGGACGACCTGTTGGTCTTCCGCGGTCGTCTGCAGGCAGCCGCATTTGCGTTGATTCGTGATGCGTTACAGCAGAAAAACGCCTTAGCGGCCAAATGGATGCCGCGCCAAGGCAAAGAAGCCGAGCAGTTGCGTGCGTTTCTGGGATTTTCTCCCAAGCGCTACCGCAAAACCCTCGTGTCGTTGACCTCTGTGGTCGAATCGCAGATGTGTGCGCGCCAGTGGGAAGCGATTCCCTATGCGCACGTGCCATCGCAAGCAGCAGCGCGCTATCGCAAGGCGTTTTATCGTCACGATCAAGAGCGCTACGCCAGCTACGTCGAAGCAGCCAAAAAAGGCGAAGCCAAGGTGAATGCGAATGCCATTTACCCGCACGATGTCATCAAGCCGTTGATGGCAGGAGCACCTCATTCGACTCCCAATGATACTGTGATTGTCGATCATGTCATCGCGCAGTGGAATGCGCTCCCCAACTATGTGGGCGATGCCCGCATTCTGCCACTCTCCGATGTGTCGGGTTCCATGTACTGCCAGGTAGCTGGCAACGTGCAAGCCGTTGACGTTGCGGTGGCGTTGGGGTTGTATTTGGCAGACAAGAATGTTGGTGTCTTCAAAGATACCTTCTTGACTTTCTCCGAATCACCACAGCTGCTCCGCATCCGCGGCAACATTGCCGAGAAATTGCGCCAGATGGTGAGCTCTGCGTGGGGTGGCAACACCGACCTGCACAAAGCGATTGACATCGTCTTGCGCACCGCAATTGCGGGACGGGTGCCGGCAGACCAGATGCCGCAGATGCTGTTGGTGCTGTCGGATATGCAGTTCTACGCCGACCGCATGTTTGATCTTACGGCCATCACCATGATGCGCGACAAGTACGCAGCGGCAGGCTACCAGATGCCACAGGTGGTGTTTTGGAACCTGGCTGCTCATAGCAATGTGCCTGTGAGTGCCCACGAGACCGGCGTAGCCATGGTGAGTGGCTTCTCGCCGAGCATCATGAAGGCCATTCTCGCCGGCGACATGGCAGAGTTTACTGCGTATGGCGTGATGCTCAACGCCATCATGCAAGAACGCTACGCCATCGCGCTCGCGTAAACCCGATACGAATCCCCCTGTGCAACGCTGCACAGGGGGATTTGTTATTTGACTTCGGCAATCAATTCAACTTCGCTGGCATAGGTAAACGGAATGACCATACCCACTGCACTGCGGGCATGCTGGCCATTGACCCCAAAGACCGTGTTGATGAGCTCACTGGCACCGTGGACAGCTCCTGTTGTATTGGAGAACCCTGGAGCGGTATTGACCATGCCAAATACTTTAAAGATTCGCACCACGTTGTCGATGCCGACGAGTGAATGGATGGCTTGCAATGCGTTGAGTGTGCTCAGCTTGCATGATTCATAGCCATCTTCGAGTGTCAGATCAGCGCCCACGAATCCTTTGATTTCGACCCCACCAAAGCGTGACACGCTCCCCGACGTATACACCAAATTGCCGTGTTGTACGGCTGCCACAAAGCGTCCTTCGGCGAGTACGAGTGGTGCTTTTTCGAGGGTATAGCCTAGTTGTTGCAGTGTTGCGAAGTATGACATATGTTTAGCCTCCTGTAACTTGTGTGCGCAATGCGTTGCGGTATTCATGCATGTCGATGACGTGATGTGCAAGGCGGGCATCTTCGGATGCAAATGCGAGCAAATGTGATTCGAGTGATTCACGTGCACTACTGCGTGGGGCGGCTTCACCGCGCACTGCAGCAACAAATCCACGCATAATGCCGGTATCACCCCCACCATGACCAGCACGTCCATCAACTTCGATAATCTCTGGTGTGCCACGATGTGGGCGAATCTCGATGCGCCCGCCGTTGGCATCAAAGAAGCCTTCGAGTGTGCCCTTGGTGCCATCATAGCGCATATAGCGATTTTCTTCGCTACTCACCCCGTGCATCGTCAGTGTGGCACTAATCCCGCCAGCGAACTCCATGCTGACGACTTGGTGGTCTACCACATCGTTGTCACACGCAAACACACAGCGTCCGTAGGGACCATTGGTCACTGCGTCAAGGCGGGCCGCATAGCTCCGGTCATGCGATACCACATTAAACGGCCATTGATCTGGTGCTGTCTCTGTTGCCAGGTGTTGGATACTAGGCCATGGCTCGAGGTCGAGATAGATGCGTTTGGCTGACCACGGGCAGGTCGATTCAACGGCGCATCCGTCGAGGCATCGCGCCGTACTGCCTGCAGGTGCGTGTTCACGCCGATAAAACGAACGGTCGCCCACCGATGACAAACTCGTACATTCGCGACCGATGTTCCATACCATGATATCGAGGTCGTGGCAGCATTTGGCCAGAATCATCGGTGTCGATTCGTCTTTGCGGCGCCAGTTGCCACGGACAAAACTATGCCCCATGTGCCAGTGCGCCACATTTTCACGATGTGCCACGGTGATGATTTCGCCGATGGTGCCTGCCTTGAGTACATCATGTAACGTCGAAAAAAAGTCCGTATAGCGCAACACATGCCCGATGACGAGATGCTTGCCCGCTGCTTCGGCCGCCATGACGAGGCGGGTGCAGTCGAGTGGTGATGTCGCCATCGGTTTTTCGAGGAGTACGTGGTAGCCGAGTGTGAGGGCTGCTAGCGTGGGCTCGACATGCATGGCGTCTTGAGTGGTGATGATAGCAGCATCAGCGATTTTGCCTTGGGCAAAGAGGGCATCATAGCTCGTAAAACACTGCGCAGCCCCAATATCATTGAGTTCAGCAATCGCATTCCGACGCTGCAGATCTGGTTCTGCAACCGCAACAATCCGTGCATCGTGTGGGAACTGTTGGGCATATGGTGCATAGGCATGTGCTCCACGCGAACCAGCACCGACCAGTACAAACGTGATTGGTGTATTTGACATAAAAACCATATCTACTCGGTAAACTCAATTCGCCGATAATCATACCACAGACCGTTGTAATTGTAATCCGAGTGTCCTATATGACACCATCGGTCACTGGTATTGCGGCAATTTTAGGGAAAATTTGTGTATTGATAAAATGCTTTAGGGAAGACACAAGGATAACCATGCATAGTGGCATCAAACCTAACGAGGTGTCACATGCACAAAAGTTTTCGTAGAGATGTGGTATTTGGTCTGGGCCTGGTGAGTCTAGCATCTTTATGGTTGATTTTTCCATTTAATGATCTCTATGCGCCTGTTGATGATATGGTGTTGCTGGGAAGCGTGCTTGTCACCATTGCAGCCCTCCTCTACCGTTTACGTAATCCAGACACGATTGGTTGGCGCGACGTAGCGCATTGGCCGATGGCGGTGGCAGGTTTGGCGCTATTGGCTGGAGTGGCTATCCGTCAGTGGTGGCAATTTGCGCAGGTAGACGCAGCAATAATTGTCATTGATGAAGGGGCTGATATCACTACGACGCTGATGCGCTACGGAACCATACAAGTGGTTACGTGGGTGCTTGGGTGGTGCTACGTAATTGTTGCGGTGTGGCCAACTGTGCATCTTGCATCCTGGTATAGTGCGCACAAACACGAAATATGGGGGCTAAGTGCCATTGTTATAGTTGCAAGTATCCTGCGTTGGTACCAGCTTGGCGATATTCCCAACATCATCAACGGGGACGAGGGCTTGATTGGCATGTGGGCAGTCCAGTTGCTGACACAGTATGGCACACTCGGGCACGTTTTTGTCAACATGGATGGGGTGGGTACCAATTATTTGTTGTTCATGAAGGGAATCATCAACGTTTTTGGGCGTACAGAGTTTGCAGTCCGCTTAATTCCCGCCATATTTGGTGTGCTTGCTGTCATCACAAATTATCTGTTTGCTCGTTCGTTATTTGGGGTCCGGATTGGCATGTTGACTGCCATCATGCTTGCAACTGCACATGTGGCAGTGCACTTCAGTCGTACCGTCGCTGTCTCGTATACCTATGCGACCGCACTTGTGCCACTCTTGTTGTGGTGCATGTGGATGCTAACACAGACGCGCCATACATGGCCTACAGTGATAGCAGCACTGGCTCTCTCATTGCATGTGAATCTTTATGTGGATGCTTGGGCATGGAGCGTGTTGGTTATCATCATCATTGGTGCATGGGCTATTGTTGATATACGTGCACTGCAGCCATTGCTGATGCAAATCGCACAAATGCTTGGTTTAATGGTGCTTGGAATCATGCCTATGTTAATCTGGGGTATCTATTTTCCCGGTGATTTCTTTGCACGTTTGAGTACTGATGGGTCATTTGTGTCGGGATGGTTGATGCGTGAAACAGAAATACGAAATACTTCTGCAGTGTGGATTATCGTCGAGCTCTATCAATATGCATTTTCAACGTTTTTAACGACGCCATTCGAGGACTTTTATCATGCAGGTGTGCCAATACTCGACCGTGTAAGTGCTGTTTTTTTCTTGATTGGACTCGTGATTATTCATAACCGACTCCATACATGGCGGATGTTGCTGGTACTCGGTTGGTTCTGGGGTGGTATGACTGCCTTGGCCGTATTTACCATCCCAGTGAGTACGTATCCGTATCGCTTGCTCGTAGTTGTTCCTGTTGTGATTCTGATTGCTGCAATTGCAATCGATTGGATTGTTGAATGGATGCGGATGCCACGAGTGTCATACTTCTCCATAGGGGTGCTAGTTGTGATTATCGCATTTTTGAATATTGATATTTATTGGTGGAAATTTGTCTCCGCCTGTAAATATGGTGGTGACATCAAAACAGAGCAAGCGGGCACATTAGCACGCTATCTGGTAGACAATGCACCAGATGGTACTACTGTGGTGGTACATGGATCTGCACCTGATGGTTTTTACATTGGTCCTTGGCGTTCACTTGAATTTCTTAATCCGACGATAACATTTATGAACATCGAAGAGCGCACAGACACAGGGATAGATGTTGGAGGTGATGTGTGGTATGTTGCGATTCCAGAGCGGTATAACGAACTCGAACAGTATGCAGTACAATATCCACAGGCAGAACCGATTATCCCCATTCAGCAGTGTGAACAACCGCTGTTGTATGCGGTCAAAATCCCACAACCATGAAGCAGATTTGGCAATTTTGCCGCTCAATAGTACAACTCGATTTTGCTTGGGGCGGGATGCTGTTTGTGGCAGGTAGCCTGATTGCGTTGCTCGTTGTCCCAACGTGGCAAAATAACACATTAGCTCAGTTACGTGAACAAAATGTGAATGTCTCGCAGTTTGTCGAAGATATTAATGATTTAGAAGTCACAATCCAAGATATGCGTTTGGCTTCACGTGGATATATCATTACGCAGAATGTCTTGTTTCATCAGCAGTATATGGATGCGAGTGCACGCCAGCAAAAAATTGTCACTAAACTCATCCAAGATGCGACTGTGCTGAATGATGGCGTGACGGTCGGCGAGTTAAATGTCCTCAAACAAGCAATTGATGATTGGCGTGTGCAACGGCTTGACCATCAAGTTGCCCTTGTTGAAAGCAACAATGTTGCAGCTGCTGAAGCCGATTTTGTGCAAGGAACCAAGATTCGTGCATTTGATGCAATTCGTTCACGCATTGACACACTCCGTGTCACCGTGCGTTCTACCCAACAAATCCTCGAAGAAGAAACTCAACGTATTCATGCGATTAATCTCAGTACAAATACAATTTTAGCGGTGGTGGCGTTGGCAGCGTTGACGTTGGTGGTGATTGGTGTGAGGCGTCAGTCACAACTCCTGATTGACTTGCAACATGCCAAGAATGAATCACAACAATTGACGTTAGCATTATCGGAACGCATAGATGAAATTCATCAGCAGAATGATCGGCTCACCACGGCGCAGGACATTGTGGCGCAATCGATGCGTTTTGGTGATGATGCGTACAAAGCCGATCAGATTGTGCAGATTATCCAAGAGACGTTGAATTTGCCATTGGTTGTCGTCTGGTTTGATGATATATACAGCAATGAAACTGTGATTCGCAGTGCCGTTCGAATTCCTATAACTATGACTCAAATCGAACGCAGTGTCGATGCTCGGATAATCACTGCTGTTCGTGCGTCAGGGGCATCACTGGTATCACGCACTGTGCGGGTAGCTGATCGTGAATTATACCTTTACGCATTAGGGCATCCTGATCGAAGTGTCGGTGTGTTGGGTGTGATGAGTGATGATGCTAAGCCGCTTGATGCGCTCACGCTGATGCAGATTACGTTGTTGATTGATAATTACCGTCTCTTTACTGCGTTACAACGTGAACAAAACCGACTGCGCGTGGTATTTGATGTGGTGCCACTTGGTTTTGTCCTTGTTGATGCACGTGGCACCGTACTGGTAGCTAATCAGCAAGCACAGCACCTGTTACCGGGTATGACTACTACGATATCGATACAATCACTCTTTGATGCATCCTCATGGTGGGGTATCGGTGGGAATCCAATGCCTGTCACTGAACTGCCCCTTATGGTGGCGCTCCAGCGTGGCATTACAAGTACCATCGAGTTGATGCACGAAATTGCCAATGAACGTATCCCGGTGCGCCATCAAGTGGTGTCGATTCGTGATCATGCAACAACGCATGGATATGTGTTGGTGCTCGACGATTTGCGTCATCGTTATGAGCTTGACCGCCTCAAGGCTGATTTCATGAGCATGATTAGTCACGAGCTACGGACACCGCTTGCAACCATCGTGGGTGCAACGACGATGTTGATGAATCACGCTCAGACCACGACTCGTGATACCCAACAGAGCATGTTGTCGTTGCTGTACAATCAAGGGCAACGCTTGCAAACGCTCATCGAAGATGTACTGAATCTTTCGCGAATTGATTCGGAAGGAATCCGCTTGCAACGTGAACGAATCGAGGTGGTACCACTTGTGCATCGTTTAGTGGGTAAATATGCCCATACACCACGTAAAATTCATGTAGTTGCTCATGGTGCACTCAGTGAAATACACGGGGATGTGGCTCGAATTGAGCAGGTATTTCATAACATACTCGACAATGCGGCAAAATATGCACCACCAGGTGATGTTGAGATATCAATCCAGCAACTTAATACAGTTCCACCAGTCGTACAATTTGCGATTCGTGACTATGGTGTGCCACTACACGCAGATGAATACACGCGGGTATTTGAGCGTTTTTATCAAGCAAGTCAACGCAACAAGCAAGGAGGAGTCGGCTTAGGTCTCACGATTTGCAAATATTTCGTGGAAGCGCATGGTGGGGAGATATCGATGCAGGCGACTCCACACCAGGACGGTACAGTAGTCATGTTTACGATTCCAGTTGCTGATGCACTATCGCAGCCGAGTACAAATCGACGGTTGCATCGAGTCTTGTTACTCGAAGATGACAGTGCCATTCAGCGGGTGATGCAACACATCCTACAGGATCATGGTTTTGAAGTGACTGTAGTGGGGACGATTTTTCAGGCACAAGAAAAAATAGAGCGTAGTCATTTCGATGTCGTTATCGTTGATTTGATGCTTCCCGATGGGTCAGGGCTAGATTTTGTGCGTGATATACGCCTATGGTTGACTATCCCCATTTTGGTCGTGACCGCGCGCGGTAGTGAGCATGATGTCATCGTGGGGTTACGCGCTGGTGTCGATGATTACATGGTCAAACCATTTAGCAATGACGAATTTATCTTACGTGTTCAGGCGTTGTGCCGACGTGGTCAGCTGCGCCAACAAATGACACAAACTCCTGTGGTGACTATTGGCGATGTGCAAGTCGTAATTGCAGACAAGCAGATCCAAATCAACGGCACGGCGCTCGATCTCACTCCCATTGAATACCGGTTGCTGGTCTATTTTGTACGCCATGCAGGGCAGGTACTCGCTCACGAACAAATCCTCCAGGGAGTATGGGGTGAGCGTTATGAGCAAGAGAATCAGTACTTGTGGGTACATATTTCTCATCTCCGTCGCAAAATGTCACAGGGTGTTGAGCAGCATTTACACATAGAAAATGTACGCGGTATCGGCTATCGCATGGTCTATCGCGAAGTACCGGCGGAGCGTTCATCCACGTCGGTAAATCCATAATCTGTTCGTACATGCCTAGATGCATCTGCTATAATGAATCGTAATGAATTCTGTTGTTGCGAGGGTGCATCATGACTGTCCCATTCGGTGATTTCAAGCGGCAAATTGCATTGATTCGTCCGGAACTTGATGCTGCTATCGCACGTGTGTTAGATGGTGGTGCCTATATACTCGGTTCGTCTGTGCGCGATTTCGAAGCACATTTTGCCGCCTATTGTCAGGTTGCATTCTGTGTTGGTGTAGCAAATGGCACAGATGCAATCCAGTTGGGTTTGCTTGCCCTGGGCGTGCGTGCGGGTGACGAAGTCATCACGGTAGCCAATGCTGGGGTGCCAGGAACGGCTGCTATCGTGGCGATTGGTGCAATTCCCGTCTTTGTCGATGTTGATCCGCTGACCCGCAACATGGATGCAACGCTCATCGAAGCTGCCATAACGCCACGCACCAAAGCCATCATGCCAGTCCATTTGTATGGGTTGATGGCTGATATGCCTGCTATTCTGGGGGTGGCACAAGCGTTTCATATTCCAGTACTCGAAGATTGTGCGCAAGCGCATGGAGCCACCATCGCAGGCAAGTGTGCGGGGAGCTGGGGGGATGCAGCCGCATTTAGCTTTTATCCTTCAAAGAACCTTG
This sequence comes from Roseiflexaceae bacterium, assembly GCA_046303375.1. Taxonomy (GTDB): domain Bacteria; phylum Chloroflexota; class Chloroflexia; order Chloroflexales; family Roseiflexaceae; genus UBA965. Next base: position 21,613 of record JBKCGB010000083.1, on the reverse strand, counting down.
GCGCCATCGGTGATGGTGGTGCAGTTACCACCAATCGTGAAGAAATCGCAGTGCAAATCCAGCGTTTGCGCCAGTACGGTTGGGAGCGCAAGTATTATTCCACAGTAGCGCACGGCATGAATTCACGGCTCGACGAGTTGCAGGCTGCTATTTTGGATGTCAAGCTTACTCATCTCGATCAAAGCACACAGCGTCGTGATGTCATTGCGCGCCACTACAATGCGCAGCTCAAGGGGTTGTCACTCGTTTTGCCACAGAACCCTACCCACGATCGGGCCGTGCATCATCTCTACGTCGTCGAATCACCAAAGCGGGATGCGGTCATGGCGGGGCTGCGTGAGTTGAATATCGGTTGTGATATTCACTACCCACTCCCCACGCATCATCAACCTATTTACTCTCAGTATGCGCCACGCTGGCAATTACCAGTGACTGACCGTATGGCAAAAAATGTCTTTTCCTTGCCTAATTTCCCTGAGTTGAGTGATGCCGAAGTCGCCCAAGTGGTGCGTGCCGTGCGTCAAGTCGTGTCGGCCCTGTAAGATCGTGAGAAGATATGTCACTCTTTGAGCGCTGGTTTGGCAAAGGTAGTGATGCGCCGCGTGACGAAGCCGAAGCCACTGTCGAGGCCTCACAATTGTCTAGTGCGGCGCTACGGACGCGGCGTGGGTTTTTCCAGCAAATAAGTCAACTTTTTGGTGGCTCGGTGCTGACCGATGATATATGGGACGACTTAGAAGCATTGCTCGTACAAGCAGATGTTGGTGTCGAAACTGCCACATATCTAGTCAATCGTACCAAAGACCGCGTCAAACGGAACGGTGTCCGTGATCCGCACGAAGTGCGGCGCATGCTCCATGCCGAGATGGTGCGCGTGTTGCAAGCGCAACAGGCACATTCCCCGAGCGAAACACATTCACCACATGTGATTCTCGTGGTAGGGGTAAATGGTGCGGGCAAAACGACATTAATTGCTAAGCTTGCACATCGCTACAAAATGCGTAATCAACGCGTGGTATTGGCCGCCGGTGATACCTTTCGGGCAGCCGCTACCGAACAACTTGAAACATGGGCAGAACGTGTTGGTGTGCCTGTGATTACCCGTGGCCAAGGCGCTGATCCCGGGGCTGTCGTCTATGATGCCATGGAGGCAGCCACCACTACCGCATGTGATGTGTTGATTATTGATACTGCGGGGCGCTTGCATGCAAAGACCAACTTAATGCAAGAGTTGACCAAGATACGCAACATCATCACGCGCAAGATTGCTGGTGCACCGCACGAGGTATTGCTGGTCATCGATGCAACCACCGGTCAAAACGGCGTGTTACAAGCCAAAGCGTTTGCGGCAGCAGCAGGGGTGACGGGGGTGGTGATTACCAAAATGGACGGTACGGCCAAAGGCGGGATTGCATTTGCAGTTGCACAAGACATCCAACGCCCTGTGCGCTATGTCGGTACAGGGGAAAAGATGACCGATTTGGCGTTGTTTGATGCAGAGACATTTGTAGATGCGTTATTCGCACATGATGCCTAAGGAGTAGAGTCAAATGGGAGTCGAGATAACGGTGTGTCCAGTATGCCAGCAGCGGCTAGCCATCCAGTCTTATACGACAGTGGGAACACTGCTCGTTTGTGCAGATTGTGAGACAAATCTGCGTATCGTCAAGATGTCGCCAGTCAAAGTTGAACGCGTCGATATTGAAGTGACACGCAATGTTGATTCACGTCCTGAAGCATACGGTTAGACATTGTATGTGGCTGGTGCTGCTGTTGTGCCTCTGTGCGTGTATGATTCGTTCAGGGGCGCAAGTTCAGGTCATGCAACCTGCCCCGAATCAGCTCGCATGGGCGATTGCATTTGTGGGTGCTGAGGGCTTTGCTGAACGTACGTACACTGATTTACAGCCAAATACCCGCTACAATGTGACAATCACAGGCCAGATTGCCTCTGGTACGATGCAACTTGTGTTGTATGATGATGCGCGTGTACCCGTGACCAAGCTGGTCGTACGTGCAGGTCCAATTGTGTCCACCCAAGGCGAAGTAACGAGTACAGCACGTGGGCAGATTGTGATTGCTGAATACATGGATGCGGTACGCAAAGGTGAATACCAGGTGTGGGTACGACCCATAGAGTAGTTCTAGGAGGGTGGTGAATGATGGATGTGACAATCGAAGACATCATGCAACGTGCCCAACAACAGCATGTCGAATTTATTAGTCTGCAATTCACTGATATTGCTGGTATGCTCAAAAATGTTACTATTCCTGCGTCGATGCTTGCTGATTGTCTTGATCATGGCGTTTGGTTTGATGGTTCTGCGCTCGAAGGACCGACCCGTGTGGCTGAAACCGACATGTACCTGATTCCTGATCGGTCAACGTTTGCGGTAATCCCGTGGGATGATGCGTCAGGTGTTACCACGGCGCGCCTCATTTGTGATGTCTATTCTCCTGATGGTCGCCCCTATGCAGGTGATCCACGGCGCGTGTTGCGCCGTGCTGTTGCAGATGCACAGGCCATGGGATTCACCTACAATTTGAGCGCCGAGGTTGAATTCTTTTTGTTTAAAGCGGATGCCGATGGTCGCCCTGTGCTTGTGCCAAATGACAGTGTCGGGTATTTTGATGCAACCAACGATTCGCTGACCCGATTCCGGCGGCATGTGGTCAAGGCATTGGGTGCGTACAACATTGAAGTCAATGCAACACATCATGAGGGTGCCGTAGGGCAGAATGAAATCGATTTACGCCTCGAGTCCGGACTAGCAGCTGCAGATGCGGTAGCCACTATGCGCCAGGTGTTGCGGTCCATGGCACTCTCACAAGGACTATTTGCTTCATTCATGCCCAAACCGATGATGGGGAGTGCTGGTAGTGGCATGCACGTGCATCAGAGTCTCGCAGACGCACACAGCGGGGTTAATCTGTTTTATGATAGCAATGATAGCTATGGGTTATCTGTATTAGCGCGCCATTTTATGGCCGGCTTGTTGGCGCATGCACCAGGAATGTTAGCAATTCTGGCACCACTCGTGAACTCATACAAGCGTCTGGTACCTGGTTTTGAAGCACCAATCTATGTGAGTTGGGGGCGCACGAATCGGGGCGCACTCATTCGTGTACCACGGGTACTCCCAGAGCGCCCTCAAACAACCCGTATCGAGCTTCGCAGTCCGGATCCATCGTGCAATCCTTATCTCGCATATGCGGTAATGCTCCAAGCAGGACTCGATGGTATTCGCCGTGAATTGCCCTTGCAGCCGGCTGCCGAAGAAGATCTCGTCACCATGCATGCACGTTCGCGCTCATACCCCATGTTGCCCATGACTCTCGGTGATGCACTAATCGAATTGCAACGTGATGAAGTCATTGCAGAAACATTGGGCCCTCTCGTCTATCAACGGTTCGTGGAGTTGCGCCAGCGCGAATGGGAAGAGTATCGTCAACAGGTAAGTAGTTGGGAACTCGAGCGTTACTTGCCAATTTTCTAGTACAGAAAGTCGTAATCGGCATATGTCGCAAGAAACACCAACCAAACGGTATCGGGTTGCTCCAGCCACGAGTGCGTGGCTAATCCTGTTTGTCTTTTTTGGGATTTCGCTCTTTTTGGCAGTGTGGGTGTTGCAATTTGCGTATCGCAGTTACGTCGATGCGATGAGTACCACCCAAGGCGCCATGCTCCGTGGGCATGTCATCGCTGGTGTAGTCATGCAAGAGCCACGTAGCCTGACGAGTCGTACCATTGAGCGACTCCCTGGTGCGCTCGACCCATGCCCTGGCGAATCCGATGTGTGTGTGCCATTGACGACGGGTGATCGTATCAAAACGCTGCCTGCGGCTGGGTACGGCCCGGTTGCGTCGTTGGTGCTGCCAGATACAACACACATCCAGTTGTGGGCTCAAGGTGCTGGCAGTGATATCGTGTATCGCACATACCAAGTATCACGCTGGACTAACCAGCGCCAAATTGTGAATCTCCAACAAAACGCCGGCTATGCGCGCTATGACATCGCTGCAAATCACCATTACCTCCGTGTGGAATATAGTGTCACACTCGCCAACAATGTCACCATTTGGATGACCCCAGGTGGGAGCTATAGTATCAATGTCATCCCCGATGATGATGCGCTCGACACTCTCGTGCAATATGAACTTGCAGTACGCACAGGAAGTGCCACGGTGCAACGTGGTAACGATATGGTGCAGGTAGCCGAAGGCCAGATTGCTGAAGTCACGCGAGCTAACGAATTGCTGTCACCACGTACTGCAACATGGCAACTCATTCGTGATCCGCAGTGGCGTAACATTGAGCGTGAGCTCAGCAATGAGAATCGCTATAATTGGCGCGAGTTTGCCCGTGCAGATGCACCAAATATGAGTGCGAGTGAACAAAATGGTGCGGTGCAAGTCGTATCAACGTGTAGTCCACAATCTCCAGATTTGTGTTCAGAATCAGAACAAGTACGCACATTGCGGTTACGCCGTGATGGTAATCAAGTGCGTCCTTTTGCGGTGGGTATTGAACAAACACTCGATGCTGATGTATCTGAATATACGTCGCTCCGCCTAAGTGCGTGGGTACGCGTATTGACACAAACAGTGCCCTTGGCTGGGATAGCAGGATCCGAATGTCCCATCATGTTTCAAATTACCTACAAAAATCTCAGCCCTGCTGATGTGCAAAAAGAACGGACATACTGCTTGTACGCATACAACGAAAGCGGTGTCCAAGTAGAAGATACCGGAAGCATCCGCTATCGTGCGTTGCCACCATTTCAGTGGTACCAACTCATCGTTGATTTACGCGATGACGAATTTATTCGCACTGCTCGCTACATCCAGAGTCTCCGTATCGAAGCACGTGGCCACGACTACTTGTCAGAAATCACTGATGTCACACTCGTAGGACGGCAATAATGGCACTCTGTGTGCGTACTGGTATCGATATTGTGCATATCCCGCGTATCGCGCGTATGCTTGACCAATATGGTGTCCGCTTTGTGACGCGTATCTACACACCGTCAGAAATACAAACATGTGCTGGCCACGCGCGTGCGTTTGCTGCACGTTGGGCAGCCAAAGAGGCTGTTGCCAAGCTGCTAGGGGTGGGGATTGCTGGGCTTGGGAGTGGTCCTGATGCAGTGTCGTTTTGTCACATTGAAGTCGTGCGGACGCAAAGTGGTAAACCGACTGTGGTGTTGCACCAACGAGCACAATTAATCGCCCAACGCCTGTATTTGTCATCCATGGATGTGAGCATGTCACATGACGGCGAATACGCAGTTGCTAGCGTGGTTGCGTTGGGGCAAGTGCCTGATGAAGCAACTCCATGACCTCGGTGAATGCTTCTTCGTGTGGGATGTGACCAGTGTTTGGGATGATACCAATATGTGCGTTTGCCATGCGTTCAACCAGGGCTAAACCGTGTTGTGCGGGAAAGACAGGGTCGTGTTCGCCCCATATCAAGAATACGGGACATTTGATGGCATTCAGATGCTGTGGTACAGGCAAATCGCCATCTTTTGGGGCTGCTGATTGACAGATCTGTCCACGCAAGTGACCAATCACACGCGCAGACAGTGCATAGTGTGCATGATGCGCTGCCACCCATTCGCGCCGGCGCGATACGCCGCGCAAGCCGAATTGGACGAGTACTGGCGCCGTGGACCAATATGCGAGCGCATACCCTAGTACTGGTACCCCCACCAGCGTGGCGATCGGAGGTCGTGCAGTTGACAACGCTTCTGGCGCCAGCGCAACAATACGTGTCACTGCATCTGGTGCCAACAACGCGATTTGCAGTGCAATCCGCCCGCCATACGAATGTCCGAGTAGCGTGTACTCGGTGATGCCAAGTGATGCGAGCAGTGCTATTACTATCCGTGCTTGTGATGCAGTTGTATAAGCCGATGTGAATGACGGTCGTGCTGATGCGCCTGCCCCTAATGCGTCAATGCTGATGACACGATATCCGGCAGCAACGAGTGCAGGCTGCAGTGCATGCCATGTGACATGCCATCCTCCAAAGCCGTGCAGTAACACGATGACCGGTCCTGTACCAGCATCGTAGTATGCAGTATGCCCATACTCATGCGCAAACATTTGCCCAGTAGCTAGTGTTTTGGCATCGATGGATTCACGAAACCGTACCAACAGATGCGGCAACGTCACAATGATGATGCAGATTCCAACGAAAAGGTACATCGCCGTCATCCTTTCACGATGCAGTGGTGGTCGTGGTGGTGGCACGTAGTGACTGAAGCTGAAATGCGATGTATGCACCGATACTACAAAATATTGCTGCAATACAATACGTACCAGCATACCCTACGGTGGTAATTAATACTCCACCAATAATAGGTACAATGGCGCCTATGCCGAGGAGTGTGTTGGCGAGTCCCATATAGAGAGGGCGTTGTGCTGCAGGAGCGACTTCAAGTAAAAACGTCATACTTGCAATACCTATCCCGTCTGCAGACATGCCAATCATCAGGCTAATCAACAAAATCCAAGGCAGGATGATGTGTGTGCCGTATGGGAGCAGGAAGGGAGCAGCGATCATCATGAGGGGTGGTAGTACGGCCAAGCTGCCGGTAAAACTAAGTAGCCACTGCATCCCTTTGCGATCCCCAAGTCTGCCCCAGAGCATATTCGAAAGTGCAGCTGCTACCGCTCCAGCAGCAATCAGAATGCCTGATGTGCTTTTGGGCAAATTAAGTTGCTCGGTGATGTAGATAATGTAGAACGGTTCAGCGATACGGCCGATAATCAGACACAGGCGTGCCCAGATAAAGCGCCGATAGAGGATATTGCCACGCAGCATGTGTGGTGCTGCTCGCAACGCGTCTATGAATGGAATTGCAGGTACAACCTGTGGTGCTTTCGGCTCCTCTACCGTTGCAAAGACTGCCATCGCCATTGCATAACAACAGAGGCTAAAAAGGCTGATAATGGCAAAATTATACGGGAACACAAATGGACTGGTGTCACTGAGTAGCCAACGTACGAGTGGACCACCTATCAGAAACGCTAATAGCCCACCGCACAGCTGTCGCATGCCAAAAAATCGTCCACGGGTATGACTTGGGATGATTTTGGCAACCACATCTTGGAAGCTAAGTGTGGTGACTCCACCCCCAAAATAAAAGAGTGCATTGCAGATGATAATCGCACTTAATGCAATCGTGCTATCAATTTGTGTGGCATATACACAAGAGACAACCACTGCCATCATTGCGATAATTCGGAGCAACGCAAAGCGGCGATAAATGGGCATCTTGTATGCGAGTGCCTGTACTCGTCCACCCACAATCAGTTGCGGGAGCAGGTAGCCGATGTTTTGAATGACTGGTAGTAAACTGACGAGAAAAAATGAACCACCAAGCTGTCGGACGAGGAGTGTAAGTACTAATCCTGGATTACTCGCAGCTTCGCCAAGCGCAAACACTGCGCCGTTGAATACCCCTTTGAGGTAGTTTTTGCGCATGATTGGCGCAGGTAGATCGCCGTGTTCGTTCACTGTCGCGTTGCACTCCGCATAATATGCACGAGTTCATCGGGGAGACGACCTTCGACGATTACACCATCACCGTCGTATTCTTCGTGGCTGACCACCCCGCGTTGGCGCCACAACTGCAACAAGTCTGCACGGCGGTAAGGAATATATGCCCGGAGTTCACGCATCTCGTGCTTGAGCATCTGCTCGATACGCGTAGCCAAAATATCAAGCCCCCATTGATGTTGTGCGGATACTGCCACATAATCACTCGGCAATCCAAGCGCGTCAGCCATGCCCGCAACCGCCGATTCATCGACCCCAGCCAGTTTATCAATCTTATTCAGCACCGTGAGCATTGGCTTCTGATGAACATCGAGTTGTTTGAGTGTATCGATGACAGTCTGCATTTGTTGCTCTGCATTGGGGTGGGTGATATCGAGTACATGCAACAACAGATCTGCATCCGCAATTTCTTCGAGGGTCGCCCGAAATGCCACAATCAGCTCAGTGGGCAGTTTTTGGATGAATCCCACCGTATCGGTCAGTAAATAGCGTGTGCCACCTGGTGTACTCACTTGGCGTGTGGTCGGGTCGAGTGTAGCAAAAAGCCGGTCTTCGGCACGGACACTGGCGTTTGCGACTGCATTCAGCAATGTCGACTTGCCGGCGTTCGTATACCCTACAATGGCCACCACTTGTACACCCGCATTGCGTCGTCGTTCACGGTAGACTTCGCGTTGGGTGTGGATTTCTTTGATGTGCTCTTCTAGTACGCTGATACGTTTGCTGACCAGGCGCCGGTCAACTTCGAGTTGCGTTTCCCCAGGACCACGTAACCCGACCACTCCGCCAGCAGATCCACCGCCTCCGCCTGCTTGGCGCTCGAGGTGTGTCCACTGTTTGCGTAAACGTGGTAAGAGGTGTTTGTACTGCGCTAATTCGACTTGAATGCGCCCTTCACGCGTGCGTGCATGACGTGCAAAAATGTCGAGAATTATAGTGGTACGGTCTAGCACGCGTACTTTGAGTGTCTCTTCAAGGTTACGCGTTTGTCCTGGAGTTAGCTCATCATCAAAAATGACTAAATCAAAGCCAAGTGATTCTTTTTGGGCTGCGATCTCCTCGACTTTCCCTGGACCAATGTAGTACTGTGAAAAGGGTTGTTTGAGCCGTTGCGAGAGTTGGCCTACGACGTCAATGTCTGCGGTATCAACGAGCATCGCAAGCTCCGCAAGTGAATCCGCTGCTGGCCATGTACTGCGGCCGCCACTCAGCTCGGTGCCAACCAAGAATGCCTTGTCGCGTGGTGGTTTGGTGGCGTGTAATTTGGTGCCACGCGTGGTTTCGATGTATCCATAGGTAACTTCTTTTTGGATGTTACTCAAAGCGTGGTGCCTCTAATCCATGGCGTGTGGCCACAATGTATAGTGGGCGTCGTTTGACTTCGTCATAGATGCGCCCCAGATATTCACCGATAATCCCCAAAAATATCAACTGAATGCCGCCCAGAAAGAGGACACTCACCAATGTGGTGGCTTGCCCAGCGATGCCATTGCCGGTAAGTCGTAAAATGATGGCGACCAAGATAGCAACCACACTACACCCAGCAATCACAAAACCGCTATAGGTCGCAAGTTGGAGGGGCAAATACGAAAAGCTTGTAATTGCATCAAGTGCGAATCGGAGCATTTTTTTGAGTGGGTATTTGGTGACCCCTGCTTTGCGTGCATCACGCCGATACGATACTCCAGCCTGCTTGAATCCAACCCACACAGACAACCCACGCATAAAGCGATGATGTTCGCGCATGCTGCGCATGACTGCTACGACGCGCTCGTCCATGAGCCGGAAATCACCGGTATCGAGGGGCAAATTGATGTTGGTAATGCGACGAATCAAGCGATAGAATGCACTTGCAGTTGCCCGTTTAAACGCAGTTTCTCCTTCGCGTTCAGAGCGCACTCCATAGACGACTTGGTAGCCTTCACGCCATTTATGGTACATGTCAACGATGACTTCTGGAGGGTCTTGCAGATCAGAATCGATGACTGCTACCGCCTGACCGGTGGCATGGTCGGTCCCTGCCGTAATCGCTATCTGATGTCCAAAGTTTCGGGAAAAATGTATCACTTTGACTCGTTTGTCTTGTGCATGCAACTCGTCCATGATTGCGCCTGAGCGGTCGTGAGATCCATCATTGACCAGCACAATTTCGAAGCTCACATTCAGTGGTTCGATGGCTGCCACCACACGCCGATAAAACTCTGGGAGTAGCACTTCTTCGTCATATACAGGTGCGACAATCGAAAGTACAGGCGGTTGGTGCAACATATGTATCCTCGTTGATGACTGTTTCGGCATGTGTCAGACGTTTCGTCTATTGTGCCTATTGTATCATATCGACATTATGGCTGAGAAAGCGGTGAAACACCGGCAACATCGTACATAATAAGTAGTGTGTCGCCATTCTCCTTAAAGAGCCGCAGTTCATTGCCACCCGGATAGTGTTGCCGTACCAAGGCGAGTTCAGCAATGCGTTCCGGCGTAAACACAAAGCTGTTCATGGGGGCAGTGAGCGACCATGGTGGCGGGCTACTCAGCGGTGGGTAGACATCGATGCCCGTTACTTGTGGAGCCAACAGGGCGATAAGTGCACTCTCTTGATAACTGAGTACTGGTTGTGTAAAGAAGTACACTGTCGAACCAGCAGGGTATGACTGTATGTGTTGACTGATTTGTGCTGCGCTTTGATCGTTGCGCGCATCGTTGCGTGTTTGATTGGCTTGCACATACCGGACGCCATCATAGCCTGCTAATGCAACTGCGAGCGCTATACTCAGTGCTTGTGTCACCACCAAGGGGATGCTCCAGTCGCTTTGTAACCATTCGAGCCGAAACCATTTGCCTGACTCGGCCAGACCGATACCGATTACAATTGCCACAAATGGAGTGATGTATACGAGTCGTTGTGCGGCTGGTGTATCAATGGTGAGTGCACTCAGTGTAATTGCGCTACTCAGGCCAATAAACAAGAGCCAATAACGTGGATCTTTGTACTCACGCATCATGAGCAGTAATCCAACAATAAATAAGACGGCACTAGGAATGCTCAACATGGCACTGCCTACATCGTACCCGTCACGGAGGGGGACGGCCACAAAGGCAGCAGCTGCATCACGAATCATGATGAGTACAACCATCCATTTGGGCAAGGGATTTTGCGCAGTAATCACATCAATCCAGGCAGTGGTGTGGCTGGCATTCGTGCCAAACAGGCTGACCGTGACCATGCTGTCATACCAGAGTTGCCAGTGTTGCACGAGATTCCAACACATGGGAAGTGCTGCCATGAAACACACGAGCCACATCATGGTCAGATGCCATTTGCGTGACGCAATGTTGTCCCAACTGTGGAATGCGACAGTGAGTAGCCACAGCGCAAAAATCACTGGGATGACTTTGGCACTTTGGTAGGTGTAAAAGCAAAGCCCCAAACCGAGGCCTGCTAGCACATAGTAGCGTCGTTTGCCTGTTTCCCACCCATAAGCCAGCATCGCAAGGATGAGGCACAGCAAGAATGCATCTGCGATAATATTGAGTCCGACGCGACTGTATTCGAGATGCACGTTGAGTGTCAATAGTGCAACTGCAGTCAGCCACGCTGTTCGTTTATCGAAGAAGATGCGCGTGGCCAGATAGAGCAATGTTACGGTGATGCTGCCGATGAGTGCGGATGCCACACGACTCCCCACGAGCGTGTTGCCGAAAATATGCATCAACCAGCCTTGGACGATGGCATACAGGCGCGAAGACGGTTCAATGCCGAACGCAAATGGATTGACCGCAGTGATTGATTGGGTGGCAAGCGCATCTAAGCCGAATGTGGCCTCGAGATTGCGTGCCACAGGGACTGTGTCGATGGCGTAGAAGCGCACGCTCAAAGCGGCAATAGTGAGCAATACCACCCCAAGCAACTCGAATGATGATAACGGTGTGGCAGATTCACCTGCGTCGTGGCGTGGCACCCATACGATGACGATGACCACAAAAACACCTGCCGCAGCCACAGCGGCACTGATGCCAGGCCACACGGCGTAGATGACTGGCTCGATACCCCAGCTCAGTACGGCTAGCAGATGATAGCAGAAGCACAGGAGGACTAGTACCACGAAAAATGGTGCAGGCGCATTTTGGCTGATTTGTCGTACCACATACAACGCGCCAACACTCGCCAGGATGCTTAATGAGATGATGCCCCATGTTGCGCCATTGATATAGGCGTCGTACATTGCCAATAGTGGCAATACAGTTGCAGCGAGCATGAGCCAGCTCATCAAAAATTTGCTGACCGTATCGTCGGCATCAAACCGTTGCATCAGCCTATGTGTGGGCCGGCGTGGCGCAAAAGCCATGAAATCACCTACTCTGTAGCGTTTTGGTCATTATACCAAAGGCTCTGCAGGTGCAGATTTATGTTTTTTGAGTTGCACTGATGTGGCCAAAATTAAGAGCAGTGTTTCACCGACATTCCACCAAAAGTGGACATCGAGGCGTACTGCTGTGGTAATACCAGGGAGACGACACACAAATGTGTTGCGAGTTGTTTCACTCGTGGCCAGCCAGCCATCGCGCCCAAAAAAACCAGGCAAGCCTTGGGCTGATGTGCCCCACGCCCCCAGTGTGGCGAGTTCGTTGAGTGTTTGTTGATAGCGATACATTAGATACGTATGCTCTGCAGTGTGGGCTGTAGTCCAGGCGAGCATCAGCCACGCCGCCCAGTTGCGTAGCCCACCTTTGACAAGGACTAGCATGATTACCAGCACCATCCAGTTCCACAAAAAGTGTACCCACTCAGCATTGGCCGCAGAAATGATGCCACTTGCGCGGAAAAAAGGCCAACGTAGCACGTGATATTGGATCCACTGCACCACATGTTCGATGCCATGGAAGCTTTGTGCCGCCACCAGCATTGTCAATAGTGCACTCCACCAACCGTACCGTTGATAGATGACATAGGTGTGTCGCCCATAGGCGGGGAGTGTGCCTGCGATGATAAACGCAGCTATCACCCATAGTGGCATCTTTTGTTGCGCGGCAATATATGCAAACAACCCGCCTACTGCGAGCCCGTAGATCAGCCAGACGACTTCTGCGCGTAAATCAAATATCTGGCGGAACCGAAACTGCACAGAACTGCTAACCATCCTCTCCCCCTCGTGTAATGGTAATTGTTGCATTGACTGGCTGCGCATCGATTTCTGATGCGTTGCCATCCGGCCAAATTACAACAATGTTGTCGATACGTGATGCATCGCCGATACCCACATGAACAACAGTATCATCTCCTGACAAGTAGCCTGAGATTGCAGTGACTGTACGTGTGTAGATCTGATTACCGACATGTACGCGGATGGTTGCACCAATGGCGGCCTGATTCGCAACGCTGGTGTCGATGAGTTTGATTCTGATGCTTTGCCCTCGGCAAAACGTATTTTCATACACCATTGCTGACGCATTAAGCGGGTTTATCACCACATCGAGGCGGCCATCATTGTTGAAGTCTGCCATGCTCATGCCACGACCACTCTGCGGGTCGTTGAGCCCCCAATCCACGGGCTCAAATGTCTCACCGTGTCGGTTGTGGAAGAGCATATTCGATTCGATGAGCTCTTTTTCGGGTAGATGTGCAAATAAATCTTTGGCAATCATGCCATTGACCACGTACAAATCTTGCCAACCGTCATTGTCGAGATCACCAAATTTGCCGGACCAACTCCACCCACTCGAATCAATTTGGAGGTCGTACGCTTTATCACGCCATGCACCGTTTTCATACTGTTGCAGTGAGTTTTCAGGGTATTGTGGGTCGTCAGCAGAGAGTGGGCGGGTGAGCTTACTCATCACTGGCAACCATTTGGCCATTGTTTCCGTACTTTGATCATATGGTTTCATGTCAGTGGCAAATAGCTCAAACATCGCATCATTGTTGATATCTGCGACGACCATGCCCATCGTGTTTTCGGTGGTTTGATGAAACGGCTCATCTGCCTGCCAGCCGCGTGGCGTTGACAGCCAAATCATGTCGCGCCGATTGAAATCATTGCCGACCACAATATCGTTGAGCCCATCGTGGTTGATGTCTGGGAATGCAACTGCAAGTGCGTCTGCCTCATTATTCAGCCGTTCACCTCGGTATCCGGTATCTGTGCGGTAGTAGACAAAGACACCACCGCCACCGCGTTGTGTAAATATCAGCCCCTGTTCCTTGAGTTGTTCGGTATCGTACGTACCAAAGACAACATCGAGTCGACCATCGCGGTTGAGATCATGCCACCCCATCGCATAAAACGCCGTATACACATCGGGCATATCGGTGAGTGTGAGCGTGTTGTTTTGCCATGTGCCAAACACCGGTCGTTGGAAGCGCCGTGTTGCGACGAGTTCGTTGCTACCATCACCATCTACATCAACAATTGCAAGTGCACGGACATCTTTGAGCGGTGTTTGATACGCAGCAAAGCTGAAGTTGCCTTGGTTGATGAGGATGCTCACTGGTGCAGCAATGTTACCGAGGGCAATATCAGTTAAGCCATCTTGATTGAGATCACCGACTGCCAATCCACTCCCATTACTGGTGTAGACATAATCACCTGCTGGGCCCGCACTGGTGGTATGGTTGAGCTCATGGCGCACAAACGAATTCGCACACGCACGCGCTACGGGTGCCGTACATGCTGTATTCGTTGCGTCACAGATTTCACTGCCCAGATTGCCAAGCATGACCTCGAGATTACTTCCTGCGTGTTCGGTATGCCATTCGAGGCGCCGCCGTTCAAAGTATTGCACTGGACCACGCCAGCTTTTACTTTGGGCAATGAAGCGCCCACTAATCGGGTAGCCAAACCGTGTAAGCCCGCCATTATTTTGCCAGTATGATAGGAATGGCTCACAGACGGCATATCCTGTTTCTGGGAAGAGTTGGCAGCCATCTGCAGCGACATCTGCACCTGGCACCCATGGCCGACCTTGCTGTGCCAGTGCCGTCACACCGAGGCGACCACTCTGTACCCCTGTGTCACCATGGTCTTCGAGGCGATCGCGTTCAAACCACTGAATCGGGCCAGTCCACTGTGCGTCAATCGTTGACACGTACTGATTACTAATTGGGTAGCCAAATACGGCAACACCGCCGTTATTTTCCCAATACGCCAAGATTGGGTCGCTGACACAAAACCCTGTTTCATCGAAACAGCGTGTACGATTCGTACTCGTGACTGAATCCGTGTACGGAGTTGTTGTGACTTCAACCATCACGTTTGGCTGGATTGGTGGCATTGACACAGACTGCGCACCGCTACATGCGAGGAGCATGAGCGATGTGCAGCAGAACGCAAAAAAACGAAGCAGAGACGCCATATGTGACCTACGATGAGTTACTTCACAGCCCCAGCAGTCAAGCCAGCCATGAATTGCCGAGATGCCATGATAAAGACGATCAGAATCGGGATAATTGCGATGCTCGATCCGAGAATTTGGACGCCGATTTCAGTGCCACGCAACGAGCGAAGCGTGCTCAGTGCCACTGGGAGCGTGTAGGTTTCTTGGGCTTTCAGAATCAAGAGTGGGAATTGGAACTCATTCCATTTGCCCATGAACGTCAAAATCGCCAATGCACCTAACGCAGGGGCAATGACAGGCAATACGATGCTGGTATAAATACCAAATTCGTGTGCTCCATCGATGCGTGCTGCATCCATCATGTCATTCGGCACCGCGCTTTCGATGTATTGCCGCATCCAAAAAATCCCGAAGGCATTAGCCATGCCGGGGACGATAAGTGGATACCAAGTTTCAATCCACCCTAGCGTACGCATTACTACGAACGAAGGAATGAGCCCGAGTGCGCCTGGCACCATTAGGGTGGCAATCAAAAATGCAAACAACACATCACGCCCCGGGAAGCGGAATTTGGCAAATCCGTAGCCAGCCAGCGAGCAGAAAAAGAGTACGGCTACCGTGTGTAGTGAAGCAATTGACAGACTGTTGATGACGGATGTCCAGAAATAGGGCAACCCATCTTGTGACAGGAGTTGGTTGTAGTTTTGCATCCATGCTTGCCCAAACCAGATTGGTGGCGGGATGCGCAAAATGTCAACGGTGCGGTAGGTTGACGTTACGAGCATGTAATAGAAGGGGAATGCGGATGCTAATGCCGTAATAGTCAAAATGACATACAAGACGGCCATCGTTACCGGGCTGGCCAAACGGTCACGATTACGGCGGTTACGTGGTACGGTTGTCGTCGCCATATTAGTTCTCCGTTTGATTCTGACCGTTGAAACGGTTGTATGTATACGAGAAAATGACGATCATGAAAAAGAGTATGAATGACATCGCTGATGCATAACCAAAACCACTCTTGGAGCCCGTATTATATTTGAAGGCAGACCAGTAGAGTTGCATCATTGCAGTAAGCCCGGCTTGATCGGTCCCACCTGGGGCTGACGACTGTGTGCCACCTGCTAGCATGACTGGGATGTCAAAGTTTTGCATGGCGCCAATGATTGATGTCACCACTTGGAAGAGGATTACACCCTGCATGAGTGGCATTGTGATACGGAAAAAAATGTCGGTGGTGTTTGCGCCATCCACACGTGCCGCCTCATAGAGCTCAGGATTAATTGATTGTAAACCGGCTAGAAAGATAATCATCGAATACCCGGTCCATTGCCAGAGTACGACCAGTGCAATCGAAGGTTTCAACCACAATGCAGAGCCGAGCCAGTCGATGGCACAGCCAAGCGAGTTTGTTTCAATGGCCCACGCCACACATTTGTCGCCTGCAGTGAGTAGCGGGGAAATTCCCACTGCGGACAACGCAAAGTTGAACATACCGTATTGCATACCAAACAGTGATGTAAACAAAATACCGACTGCAACAGCAGATGCTACAAACGGCATAAAGTAGGCAGCGCGGAAAAAATCCTTGAAACGTACATATCCACTATTGATGATAAACGCCAGAATCAAAGCAAAAATAAGTTGTGGCGTTGTTGCTCCAAAAAAGAGCCACAACGTGTTGTATATTGCTTTCCACCACGTCTCATCGACAGTAAACAGCTTGACATAGTTGGAAACGCCCACCCATTGCATTGGTGAAATGCCATCCCATTGGTGGAACGACAACCAGATGCCATACATGAGTGGAAATAATCCGAACACGGCATAAAGCAAATAAAACGGGCTTACAAAGACGTACGCCCATGCATTGCGTTTTGCCTCTTTGCGACGCGTGCGGCGATCTTGTGCAGCGCGCTCTGCTGACGAGAAAGTCGTAGAAGCCATGAGCACCTCGCGTATTGATGAGAAAAAGCAGGGAGGAAATAGTACGGGAGAGGCCTGTGACAGCCTCTCCCGTTGAGTGGAGTGTCGATTACGGAGTGGCGCCTTCGATGGCCTTGAGCGCAGCAGCCTCGGCATCCTTCATGGCTTGCACGGGGTCTTTGCCCTCTTTCATGACCTTGGTGACTTCGGCATTGACGATGTCGTCGGCCTGCAAGTCGTACGGGCTGCGCACGATTGAAGCAACGTTGTCGGCGATGTCGGCCCACATGCGGAATGCACGCTGACCACCGAAGAACTCGACTGGCTCGTCGTACAACGGATCTGCCCATGCCGGCTTGTAGGCCGGGAAGACACCGGTCGGCTTAAACATGGCGTTTTGGCCTTCGGCGCTACAGCATGCCCATTGCACGAAGTCCCAAGCCATTTCTTGGTTCTTGCACTGCTCGGGAATGGCACAGAATGAACCACCCCAGTTGTAGCTGGCTTCGGGGGCTGGCACGATGCGCCACTTGCCGTTAAGCTGGGCTTGGTCGCGGCTCAAACCACCCTGCATCCAACATGCAATGACCATACCAGCAAAGGCGTCGTTCTTGACACCAGCGGCCCAGTCAGCACCCCACCAACCGATGTTGGCGTCGAGCTCTTGCTTGCGGAAGTCAGCGACCAACTGTGCTGGGCGGGTGGCTTTTTCTTCGATCATGACCTTCATGCCATCGAAGTAACCTTCGCCACCCTGGCGGAGAGCACCACCATACACGTCAGTTGCTGCATCAGCAACCAACTTGGTTTTGCCACCGCTCTTCTCTTTGACCTGTTGTGCCAAAGTGAAGAAGTCTTCCCAGGTCTTGCCCTTGGTGTGAGAAATCAATTCCTGCACAGCTTCGGGCTCGGTGGGCAGACCCAATTTTTCCATGATGTCGGTGCGGTACCAGACGCCGGCAGGACCGATGTCCCAGGGCATGGCGACCAAGCGACCGTCAGCGGTTGAACCCGGCGTCCACTTGTACTTGACCATGTCGGCTTCGTACTTGCCGCCGTCGAATGGAGCTGCCTTGAGGTCCAAAAGACCACCCTTGGCAGTGAAACCACCGACGCGACCGATTTCGAGTGAAGCGATGTCGGGTGCACCCGAGCCTGATGCAAACGAGGTGAGCAACTTGTCATGTGAGTCGGCGAACGGTGTGTTGACAAACGTCACCTTGGCACCGCGGTTCAACTTGTTGTACTCGTCAGCCCAGATCTGCCCGGCAGCATCCCACCACCAGAATGTCAACTCAACAACGGCCTTGTTGCCTTCAGCTGGAGCTGCGGCATCTTCGGCTGGGGCTGCGGCACCACCACACGCGGCGAGCACACCGGCTGCACCTGCTACGCCCAAACCGGCAGCAGCAAAGCGCAAGAATCGGCGACGTGAGAGAGCCTTGTCGTTACTGGCCATGAATGATTCCTCCTACATTGGAAGTACAACGCCTACTGCGTTGTCGGTATGGTCGACTCCATACCAAAATTATCTGCTATCACCGTCATGACACACACACCGCTCGACAACAGTATCAAATTTGATGCAATTGTACGACCGAGTTGGGATTACACGTTGGTGATACAGCGATTATACGGTATTTTTGTGATTTGTCAAAGTCAACAAAGGAAAACTCTACAAATCGCTCAAATACCAAGTAAATCACCACAGTATTGACCGCTGCCACACGTTCGATTCGGCCACGCATCATTGCAATTCAGTCTACATGTGCATACTGTCTTGCAATGATGCGCCCATATTGACGTTGAGGCAACCCCATAATCATGCCCAGCATTTACTGCGTGAGCACGAAACACCTTACGGAGTGGCGCCTTCGATGGCTGCCAATGCGGCTGCTTCGGCATCCTTCATGGCCTGCACTGGGTCTTTGCCTTCTTTGAGTACCTTGGTGACTTCGGCATTGACGATATCGTCAGCCTGCAAGTCGTACGGGCTACGCACGATTGAGGCTACGTTGTCGGCAATGTTTGCCCACATGCGGTATGCGCGCTGACCACCGAAGAACTCAACTGGCTCGTCATAGAATGGATCCTGCCATGCTGGCTTGTATGATGGGAAAATACCAGTCGGCTTAAACACGGTGTTCTGACCTTCGGCGGTACAGCAGGCCCACTGCACGAAGTCCCACGCCATTTCAGCATTCTTGGTCTGCTCGGGAATGGCACAGAATGAACCACCCCAGTTGTAGCTGGCCTCTGGTGCTGGTACCACGCGCCATTTGCCGTTTACCTGCGGCTGGTCACGGCTCAAGCCGCTCTGCATCCAACATGCAATGACCATACCGGCAAAGGCGTCATTCTTGACACCAGCGGCCCAGTCAGCACCCCACCAACCAATGTTGGCGTCGAGCTCTTGCTTGCGGAAATCAGCAGCCAACTGTGCGGGGCGGGTGGCTTTTTCTTCGATCATGACCTTCATGCCATCGAAGTAGCCTTCACCACCCTGGCGCAGGGCGCCACCATAGATGTCGGTGCCGGCATCGGCAACCAACTTGGTTTTGCCACCGCTCTTTTCTTTGACCTGCTGTGCCAAAGCAAAAAAGTCGTCCCACGTCTTGCCCTTGGTGTGTGAAATGAGCTCTTCTACGGCTTCGGGCTCGGTGGGCAGACCCAATTTTTCCATGATGTCGGTGCGGTACCAGACGCCGGCAGGACCGATGTCCCAGGGCATGGCAACCAAGCGACCGTCAGCAGTTGAACCCTGCGTCCACTTGTAAGTCACCATGTCGGCTTCGTACTTGCCGCCGTCGAACGGAGCTGCTTTGAGGTCTTTCAGACCACCCTTGGCAGTGAAACCGCCCACGCGACCGATTTCGAGTGTGGTGATGTCTGGTGCACCAGTACCTGAGGCAAACGACGTGAGCAACTTGTCGTGGGTATCAGCGAATGGTGTGTTGATGAAATTCACCTTCGCACCGCGGTTTAGCTTGTTGTAAGCATCAGCCCAGAGCTGACCAGAACCGTCCCAGTACCAGAAATCGAGCTCAACCACAACCTTGTTGCCTTCGGCTGGAGCTGCGGCATCCTCGGCAGGGGCTGCGGCACCGCCACACGCGGCGAGCACACCAGCTGCGCCTGCTACGCCCAAACCGGCAGCAGCATAGCGCAGGAATCGGCGACGCGAAAGCGCCTTGTCGTTACTAGCCATGAATCATTCCTCCTACATTGGAAGTACAACGCTGCTGCGTTGTCGGCATGGTCGATTCCATGCCAAAATTTGTCTTCGTCACTGACACCTGAGATACACAATCTACAGTAACATTGCGTATGTTGCTATCCGATTATGAGCTGCGAAATGTCGGTGATAGAGCAGATTGTAGGGTATTTTGTGTATTTGTCAAGTAGTGTGCATCAATTGCAACAGCATCTGAAATATAGCTCACCCGGCTGCTAACTGACTCAGTGCATCAGCATCGGTGATGTCGCCACCCAGCGCTGCTGCAACAGTTGCGCTGGCATCTGTATTACGTTGTACCCAACTCGCACTCAAGGGTTGTCCAGTCATCGATTGGGCTGCCTGTGTCCAGAGTTGACCGACTTTTTGTCCAGCACAGAATGTGTCCATGCGCTGAAATTGGCTTGCGGCATATGTCTGCATCAGTGCAGGGATCAGTTGTTGACTTTCATGCACCATGAGTTGAGATTCGCTATCAAAGACAAAATCTTGCATCAACTGTAATGCTACATCACGTTGATTTGCTGCCTCGGTAACTGCAATTGCAATACATTCACCAGCAATACATCCTGCTGGTGGTGTAATGACGCGCCATGGGAATTCACCTGGACGGGTGGTGCGTGCCAAGGATGCCTGCATCCAGCTTCCTGCGATGACCATGGCCACACGATCGCGTTGCAATAGGTCAAACCACGCACCACTGTCTCGAGTCGCAGCAAAATCGGCAAATTGTGCACGCACATCAAATGCAATGCGTGCTGCATCGGCTAACGGAGTATTCGTGCGGGTGAGTGGCTGGAATACGTCACTCATAGCATCTGCAATCCATGCCACTTCTGGTAAATTGTTGTGTATTTGTACACCGAACGTGGCAAATTGTTGCCAATCATCACCAATTTGTGCCTGTACGGTGTCAGGTTGTTGCGGCAACCCTGCATGTTGTAGGATGTCGCTACGGTACCATATGCCCAGTGGGTTGACAGCGAGCGGCAATGCAAGCAGGCGTGCGTCTTCGGTTTGGCATTGCACAACTCCGCTTGGTGCAAGTTGAGTTACGGGCAACTTGAGATCGTCTAGGGCATGCCACATGCCGCGTTGACTAAATCGTGCGATGGTGTCTGACGCAGTTATCACCACATCTGGGAGCGGCTCTGTACCTGCAAATGCGGCTTGGAGTCGTTGTGTGAATTGGGATGCAGCTACCGGTACACGTGTGATTGGGTGTGCGGGGTTGAGGCGCCGCCAGCGTGCCAGCAGATCATCGACCATGTACTGTGTTGTCCACACGGTGAGTGCCCGTGAGACCCGCAGTGTGGGGGCGATTCCGCAGGCAGACGTCACTGCAACTCCCAGCCCACTTGTACTCAGTTGTACGAAACGACGACGGTTCATTGGCATTGATATTCGATTACTTCACAGACATAATGTACGATTTGCATGTGCATTTCTTGCACACGCCCAGAATCATGTGAAGGAATGATGACTTCGTAGTGCGCTTGACCAGTTGCTGCGCCACCACCTTTGCCGAGGAGTGCGACGGTGGTCATCTG
>JBKCGB010000082.1:0-6582 GCA_046303375.1 Roseiflexaceae bacterium | reverse complement strand
CAATGAGTTGGTGATTTATTGAATGATTGGTATCTGGATGTGTTCATGAAATGAATGAATAAGACGCAAGAAAAAGAGAATTGACAACAGATACAATGAGGCATACAATAGGAATGTCGAAATCACTCGTTTACCGAGGGCACATCAGCGTACCGCGACACTCACAGGGCACAATACGATATACATATTCTGCGGATGTGGGTTGGGAGTGGTGAGTGGTGTGAGCGAAGTAGCGTGTGAGATTGGCATAGATTAATGTCGAAGGAGACAAGACATGAAGGTTCGCTTGAAAGTTTTGGCAGCATTGCTGGTAATGGCCTTTATGGTCGCTGCCTGTGGTGGTGCCGCTGCCCCAGCTGCGGAGCCAACTGCTGCTCCAGCCGCTGAGGAGCCAGCTGCGGAGCCAACTGCTGAGCCAGCTGCTGAGGAGCCAACTGCTGCCCCAGCTGACGACAATGGTGGTTTGGCAGAAGTTGCCCGCGAAGACACCCTGAACTTGGCATGGAGCATTGCCAACCCAGGTGTCACCAACCCATGGGCTTCAGTCGGGTACACGCACCAGAACGGCAATGCGCTGTTGTGGGAGCCATTGGCGTACTACGCCATCTATGCTGACAAGCCTGTTATGTGGCTTGCTGACAGCATGGAGTACACGAAGCCAGACTTCACCGAGTTGACCATCAAGATGAACAAGGACGCCAAGTGGAGTGACGGTGTTGCCGTGACTGCTGACGACGTTGTGTTCACCTTCGAAGGTCAGATGAAGAACGAGAAACTGGGCTACCATGCACAGTTCAAGGAGTACGTGAAGGAAGTCAAGAAGGTTGACGATTTGACCGTTGTTGTGACGTTCAACTTCCCAGCCCCGCGCTTCTCATTCGAAGTGCTCCACACCAAGTTCGACACTGGTATTCCAATCGTGCCAGCTCACGTGTTGAGCACACAGGCCGACGTCAACGAGTTCCCTGGTGGGCTTGATATGCCACACTCGGGCGGCTACAACGTCGTATTGTGGGACGAGAACCAGAAGATCATGGATGTGCGTGAAGACTGGTGGGCTGTGGCTGCCGGTAAGGCAAGCATGCCCGAAGTCAAGCGTGTCGTGATCACCAACATCGGTGGCACCGTCGGCCAGAACATGGACGTCGTGGCACAGAAGGTTGTGAACAACGAATACGACGCCACGTTGGACATGCGTTCATCGGTGATCGGCAACATTTTGGCACAGAACCCCAAGGTCACCACGCACACGGGTAGCAACCCGCCGTACGGGTACTTGGACTGGTGGCCAAACAGCTTGTGGATGAACACGCAGATTGCGCCATACAACGATGTGCGCGTCCGCCGTGCCATCAGCTTGGCAGTTGATCGCGCCACCATCAACGAAGTGGTATACGAGGGTGCCGAAGTGGCAACCATCTACCCCTTCCCGATGTACCCTGGCTTGCAGAAGTTTGCTGACACCCCTGGCATGAAGGCGCTCGTGGAGCAGCTCCAGCCCGGTAAGTTCGACCTCGCCGAGAGCGAGAAGTTGATGACCGAAGCCGGCTTTGCCAAGAACGCTGACGGCTTGTGGGAGAAGGACGGCAAGACGGTTAACGCAGTCATCAACGGTTTCGAAGGCATCCACAGCGACATCGTGCCAGTATTGGTCGAAATGTTGCGCGCTGGTGGTTTCGATGCTGACGTGAACTTCGGTGCCGATGCTTACCAGAACATGGCCGATGGTAAGGAAGGCTTGTACATGTTTGGTCACGGCGCCAGCTTGGGCGATCCCGAGGCCGCATTGCAGCTCTACCACAGCCGCTATAGCGCAGCAATCGGTACCACCGCTGGCGGTAACCGCTTCTCACGCTACAGCAACCCCGACTACGACAAGATCCTTGACGAGATGGCTCCGCTTTCGTCAAGCGATCCCAAGTTCACCGAGTTGGCCACCAAGGCGATGGAGATTTACTGGAAGGATCAAATCGACGTTCCAGCAATTCAGTGGTTGCACCGCATTCCATACAACCAGACCTACTGGACCAACTGGCCAACAGCTGACAACTTGGCCGGCGGTATCAATGGCGCCTTCTGGCACCATACCGCTCCGCTTGTCATTGCCAACCTCAAGAAGGCGCAATAGTCCACTCGTTCCAGTCCGGTGTCGCAAGACACCGGACTGGACATTACTCCCACTTTTTTCACTGACTCTACGTAAGTAAAGATTGTGTAGTACTCGCCACAACGATGGCGTTGTTTTATCCACCGGCTGAAGGCTAGGAGAGTACTGTGAAATTGCGTTTAATCCTTCGGCGAGTGGCCTTTCTCATTATGGTAGTTTGGGCCGCTTCAACAATTACGTTTTTTATCCCACGCATGTCAGACCGCAACCCGATTCGTGAGCGCTTTGCCGAGCTCGCACGTACGGGTGGATTCTCGGCGAGCGACCTCGAAGTCATCGTCGCATCGTACAACAAAAAATTTGGACTCGATAAACCCTTGTGGGAACAATACGTTGACTATATCGGTAGCATTGCCCGCCTTGATTTGGGCGTATCGCTGAACCGTTTCCCCAAGACAGTCACCGACATCATCTATGAGTCGCTGCCTTGGACTATTGTGTTGCTTTTTGTGTCAGCAATTCTCTCGTTTGTGATTGGCAATTTACTGGGTGCGATTGCTGCGTGGCCCAAGTCACCGGCATGGATGCGTTCGGTGGCAACACCGTTCATCATGTTCATGGGTGTTCCGCCGGTACTGTTAGCGATTTTCCTGCTCTTTTTCTTAGCATTCCGTTTGAAATTATTCCCACTGGGTCAAGCATATTCCACGGGTATTGCTCCAGACTGGTCGTTTTCATTTATCTTGAATGTCGCATGGCACCAAGTATTGCCAGCTGTCTCGATGATTCTGGGATCAGTCGGTGGTTGGGTGCTGTCGATGCGCGGCATGGGTGTGACGATTCAAGGCGAAGACTACGTGAATTTTGCGGAGCACAAGGGGCTCAACGGTCGCACCATTTTCCGCGACTACTATTTGCGCAATGCCTTGTTGCCGCAAGTGACGGGTTTTGCACTGGCACTCGGGAGTCTGATTACGTCGGGTGCGGTGGTCGAAAGCCTCTATGCACTCCCCGGGTTGGGCAGTAAGCTGAGTCAAGCCATCCAAGCGAATGACTTTCTGGTCATCTACGGCATCGTGTTATTTATTACCATGTCAGTTGCCACGCTGATGGTGCTCGTTGAATTCCTCTACCCGTTACTTGATCCGCGTATCAAACAAGACTAAGGAGCACATGATGACGACGGCGACGACAACAATTGCTCCGCCGATTCAACCGAGTCGTTGGAAGTTGCTTTCTGGCTATCTGCGGCGCAACAAGAGTTTGTCAATTGGTTTGGGGATCATCCTCTTTCTGATGATCTTCACCATTCACGGTTTTTTGACGGTTGACCAGAACCGCGCCTACCCACTCAAGGCCAAACCCAAGCAGCCGCCTGGGGTATTGGACTTCAGTAGCCCGGATTGGCCGGGGAAGTTGCCCATGGGAAGTGATTTCTTTGGTCGAGACATGCATGCAGCCATGGTCAAGGGGATGTGGCAGACGGCTTTGATCGGTGTGATTGCAGGGGCACTTGGCACCTTTATCGGTGTCATCCTCGGCTTTACTTCGGCCTATTTTGGTGGTCTATTTGACACGATTGTCAAGGGAATTTGTCAAATTCTGACACCCATACCGGTTTTCATGATTCAGATCATCATTGCGGCGTCACTCGATAAACGCGATGTCACCATCTTTACCATGGCCGGCATCGTGGTGATGCTGGCCTGGATGGGTCCCACGCTGGTGATTCGTTCACAAGTACTCTCGATGAAAGAGCGCCAGTTTGTGTCGGTTGCCAAGTTGTCAGGTGTGGGCAATGGGGGAATCATTTTTGGCGAGATACTACCCAATCTGTTGCCGTTTATTGCGGCCGCATTTGTGAGTCAAGTGTTTAACGGTGTCTTTTCATCGTTCTACTTGGCAATTGTAGGTCTTGGCCCATTGCGTGAGCCGCTGTTGGGCAACATCATCTGGGCTGCGCAGTCTCAAGGTGCCTTCTTTAATGGGTGGTGGTGGTGGCCAATTTGGCCGGCATCTGCCATGGTGCTCATTCTTAGCGGCCTAGCCTTGATCAACATGGGGTTGGATGAGTTAGCCAATCCGCGTATACGGCGAACGGAGTAGCTCGATGACACCTATTTTGCAAATACGTGACCTGCAAGTGTCATACTATACCGACTTGGGTCGTGCAGTGGCACTCAACCGGGTCAATCTCGACTTGAATGCCGGCGAAAAGCTCGGCCTTGTCGGTGAATCGGGCTCTGGCAAAAGCACCATGGCACTGGCCATGATGCGTATGATCAAGCCCCCGGGGCGCATCGAAAGTGGGAGTGTGAGTGTTGGCGGTGTCGACCTGATGACACTCAACGAAGAAGATATGCGCCAGGCGCGGCTGAGTCGTATTGCATACATTCCGCAAGGGGCGATGAATTCGCTCAATCCGGTGATGCGTATCGGTGCGCAAATGGTGGATGCGGTTCGCGCACATACCAGCAATATGAGCAAAGAACAGGTCGTCGAGCTGTGCAAAAAATCACTCGAATCGGTTGACCTCAAGCGCAACGTGTACGACATGTATGCGCACGAGCTGAGTGGTGGCATGAAGCAGCGTGTCTGTATTGCCATCGGAATTCTGCTCAAACCACAGCTGATTATTGCTGATGAGCCGACAAGCGCACTTGATGTGGTGACCCAACGCCAAGTCATGGAAACCATCGACCGTGTCCAGAAAGAAATGGGCACTGCGGTCATCCTGATTGGACACGACATGGGGCTGATGGCGCAGTTCGTCGACAAAGTGGCCGTGATGTATGCGGGGCGTTTGACCGAGGTGAGCGCCGTCAAAGACATGTTTACGACGCCCAAGCACCCGTACGCACAGGCTCTGATTAGTAGTCTGCCCAATCTCAAAAACAAGGGTGTCTTCCAAGGTATTCCGGGGTTAGCACCATCGTTGTTGCGTATCCCCAGTGGGTGTGCCTTCCACCCACGTTGCCCGCAATGTATGGACATCTGCAAAAGCGATATTCCTGCGGTACGTACCGTTGATGGTGATCGCTTGGTCGCATGTCATCTGTATTCGGAAGGGGCGTAGCCGTGGCAAAGTTGCTTGAGTTTCGCAATGTCACCAAGACGTATACCCGTGGGATGTTCTCTGAAGCCGGCACAACGGCCTTGGCGGATTTTTCGATGTCACTCGAAGAAGACAAACCTACGATTATGACGGTGGCAGGAGAGAGTGGCAGTGGCAAGACCACGTTGGCAATGTTGCTGTTGGGCTTCATTGATCCGACCAAAGGTGAGATCCTCTACAAGGGGAAAAACATTAGCAAGTTGCGTGGTGCTGAGCGTCTTACCTTTCGGCGCGAAGTACAGGCCGTCTTCCAAGACCCATTTGCCGTATTTAACCCGTTTTATACGGTTGATCACCTGTTAACAGTCCCCATCGAAAAATTCAAACTCGCCAAATCAAAGGCGGAAGCACGCAACAAAATGGAAGAAGCCTTGACCGCAGTAGGGCTGCGACCAGAGGATATCCTCGGGCGCTTCCCGCACCAGCTGTCAGGTGGGCAACGCCAACGGATCAATGTGGCGCGTGCGCTGTTGCTCAAACCCAAGGTGCTGGTCGCGGACGAGCCCGTATCGATGGTCGATGCCTCGCTGCGTGCCAACATTCTCGAATCACTGCGGAGCCTGCATCGTGACCATGGCGTGTCGATTGTGTATATCACGCACGACTTGACTACCGCCTACCACGTTGCCAACTCGATTGTGGTGCTCTACAAAGGTGGCGTAATGGAAGGTGGCGATGTCGAGCGGGTCATCCAAAAGCCCGAACATCCCTACACGCGCCTGTTGATCGACTCGATTCCATGGCCCGACCTTAGTCGGCGCTGGGGCAATGACGGGATTGTGGTCAAAGAATCGGACATCAGTGACAAGGGTGGCAAGGGATGCCGGTTTGCATCGCGCTGCCCGTATGTCCAAGACCGATGCCATGTGGCATTACCACCACTCTACAAAATCAGCGACCAGCAGGTGGCCTCGTGTGTGCTTCACGATAAGCATCCGGTCTTGCCGGCCACACAGCTGACCGATGTCTTGCCGGTCTAATTCGCCAAACGAACGAGGGGCGTGCCGTATGGTACGCCCCTCGTCGTATATGAGTGGGTGCGTGATGGAGTATGTACCATTGCGCATTTACCTGTGTAATGAGGGATGCCATGCTTGTGACAGAGTGGTCGCCAGCGATGCAACAGCACTATGTGTGTCGGCGCACATCGCAAAAGCCTGCCCTTGATGGGCAGCTCTGCAGTGCGCCGTGGCAACGTGCCATGCGCTCGCCACGATTTGTTGACATGATTAGTGGTGCACCAGGCCTATTTGATACACAGTGTGCCGTGCTGTGGGACAACGAAGCGTTGTATGTCGGCTTTTGGGTCGAAGAACCGTTTGTGACTGCCACCCAAGCCCAACGTGATGCGCTGGTCTTC
>JBKCGB010000081.1:0-10549 GCA_046303375.1 Roseiflexaceae bacterium | reverse complement strand
CGCCATGTGGCCACCGCTGAGGACTGGCAGACGCACCGTGTGGTGCTCGACCACTACCTGGCCCCATTCGAAGATATCATCAACACGGATTTCGCCAGCAAGCGTTGCCACTGGAGCGACGATGCGATTTATGCCGATATCATCACTAAAATGAACGCACGCATGAACCGCGGTGACGTGCCCCTCAACCTCAATGCCACAGGACTCATCACACACGCTTTTTTATATAGTGGTGATGAAACATTGCACCGTTGGATTTGTGACTATATTGCCGCCTGGCACGAGCGTAGCCAGCGCAACGGCGGAATTATCCCCGACAACGTGGGACTGAGCGACCAGATCGGCGAATATCTCGATGGCAAGTGGTGGGGCGGCTACTACGGCTGGCGCTGGCCACACGGTTTTATGACCATCATCGAGCCCATCACCAACGCCTGCATGAACGCCCTGCTCATCACTGGCGACACCCGCTGGTTGGCGCTAGCACGTGAGCAACTCGACGCCAACTGGGCGCTGGGGCAGATGCACGACGGGCTGTTTGTCACGCCAAATCGGCATTTTGATGCGGGCTGGAGCGATTATCGTCCGCCACTGCACAAATACCCCATCTATCTGTGGTATGCCTCGCTGGCCGACGAGGATTTGCAGCGGGTGATGCGCATCCCGCGCCAACACGACTGGAACGAGATCCGCGTAGGGGTGGGCAAACACTACATCAACAACACGTTGCCGTGGTTTGAGTACATCCAAGGGCGCAACCCCGACTTCCCCAGCCGCATGCTTAGCGCCAATTTGACGCTAGTGGCCAATCAACTGCGCAAAATGATGCTCCCCATCGCTGATCCCGCCAACTGGCACGACATCACGGGGCTATCGCAAGAGACGTTCAACATCAACATGCATGTCGACCCCATTCACGCCTGGCAAGAGTTGACGCCGGTGTGTGTGGAGGGGTTGTTGCAGTTGACGCTGGGCGCCCCCATGCACATCTCGCACGGCGGCCTACAATTCGGCCAGGTGCGTTACTACGACGCCCAACGCCGCCGTCCCGGCTTGCCGCCAGGAGTGGCAGCACTGGTGTCACATCTCGATGCCGCAGCGGTGACGCTGACGCTGGTCAATACCGATGCCACCCAGGTGCGGCGCGTGGTCATCCAGGCCGGCACCTTTGGTGAGCATCAGTTTGGCAGGGTCGATATCGTGGATGAGCATGGTCATGCCATCGCCACACACGACGTGCATGCCAGCTGGTATACGCTGGATATTGACCCGATGTCGGGGGCGACGTTGGTGATGCAGATGCAGCGCTACGTCAATCGCCCATCGTACGCCAACCCGTGGCAACAGCCACAGGACGGCGATGCACTCATCCGCCCGCGCGAGGTGCAGTGATGCAGTACACCACACTAGGGCGCACGGGGTGGCGTGTGTCACGGCTGGGATTGGGCGGAGCAGCGATTGGCAACGAGTTCGGCGATGTCCCCGAATCACAGGCCGTGCGCGTTATTCACATGGCCATGGATGCGGGGGTCAACTTTCTCGATACGGCGGCACAGTACGGGCTGGGTGAAAGTGAGCGGCGTTTTGGCGTAGCGCTAGCAGGCGGCAAGCGGTCGCAGGTCATCCTCGCCACCAAAGCCGTCATGCGTGGCACACCCTACGACTACGCCACCACCATGGCGAGTGTGGAGGCCAGTTTGCGCCGCCTGCAGACCGATTACATCGACCTGATTCAGCTCCACGAAGCCGAAACCACCACATTTGACGTGGCGATCAATGGTTGCATTGCTGCCTTTCTCGACCTCAAAAAAGCAGGCAAAGTACGTGCCATTGGTGTCAATGCGCGCAATCTAGGCATCTTGACGCCGTATATTGCGACTGGGTACGTGGATACGGTACTGACCTATTGTCGCTATATGCTGATTGACACGACACTCCACGACCAGCTGGCCCCGCTGACGCAGGCGCAACAGATTGGCGTCATCAACGGTAGCCCGCTCGGGATGGGGATTATAACCGACACACCAGCGCCGTTTTTGCGTGACCACCATGACCTCTTGGCCGAAGCCGAGCGGCGCAAAGGATTGATTACGCACCTCAGGAAGCCAGGGGCACATGGGTTTGTGGAGGCAGCCATGCGCTATAGTTTGACCAGTGACGACATTGCAGTGACGCTGACAGGGGCAGCCCAACCCGAACAGCTCGCCGCAAACCTGCACTATTGCGACGGAGTAGGGCCGAGTGACGCTGAGCGGCGTGCAATCCACGAGCTGTTTCGCGGGCAGCCGTTGTTTGTGTAATTGATGGGTATGGCGCGAATATAGTAGCAAGGCATGGTCATGCGTTGCTGCTGTACCCACCATGATTCTTCATTTTTCATTTCCATGTGCGTGCGTGGTACACTAATCGCACATGCATGCGGTATTCAAGGAACCATGAAAACACACCACCTGACCATCTGTGAATCGCGTCCAGTCGGTAATTTGCAGTGGGTCGCATTTGAAGCCGCCCAGCTCGCCGCACATTGGCAGACTGGGCAGTATCTACAACTCCTGTGTGACGACCCACAGCGTCCGCAGCGTGCGCTGTTGCGCCCGAGCTTCCCGGCTGCTGTCGATGCCAAACTGGGGCGCATCGGCATTGTGATTTCGCCACAGAGTGACGAGGGATGGGCGTGGTTGGCCACACAAGCGGTGGGGAGCGTGGTGACATGTCACGGGCCACACGGGAGCATGCCACATGCGCTCCCCGAGCGTGGCACGGCGCTGTGTTTGGGGCAAGCCGAGGGGAGTGTGCGGTTGTTGGGGTTGGCCACTGCACTCAATGCCCGCCATACCAGTGTGACCTTTGTGGCAGGAGACATGAGCCCGTTGTGGCACATCGACCCGCAGTTGTTGCCGTTGGATGTGGAATATTTAGCGGGGAGTGAAAACATTTTGCGTGTGGTGGAAAAACGCTTGCCCGAATTGATGCGCTGGGCAGATCATATTTATATAGCGGCCACCATGCCAGTCACCAATACGCTGATCCAGATGGTGCGCACCGTACGCCTACGTGGCGGCAAATACACGGCAACGGCCATCCCTACTACGCCATTACCATGTGCTAGTGCCAGCTGTCAGCAATGCCGTGTGCAGACACGCAATGGCCCACGTCTCGCCTGTGAAACGGGACCGTGGTTTGGCGTGCATACGCTCTAATTACAACACGATACGCCGACGGCGCACTTCTTGGGCTTTGGCCTTTTTAAAGAGTTCATCGTAATTGACACGGCGCATCGAAATCTCGTAATGCGCATTTTTTTGCAAAAGCTCGTGCAACTCGGCATCGAGGCGTTCTTCGACCATCAATTCATCGGTCATGATGTCGATGATGGCAACACGCAAATCAGCATCATCACAATCAAACATGACACCATCCGTATCAGCGAGGACATCGACCAACTGTTCGGCATAACGTGCCACTTTGTTATGAGACAGCCGCATATGCATCTCCTTGCTCACGGAAAAGTGCACTCTACACTACATACCTAGTTTATGTGGTAATCTAGTATTCGTCAATACATGATGGAGGAGTTGCATGGAGCGTCTCGAATACGAGGTAATGGCGCATGTCGAAGACCAACTCTGGTGGTATGTGGGGATGCGCCGTATCGCTGATGTATGGCTCCAAGGACTCCCAATTACAACCATTCTCGATGCAGGATGTGGCACGGGTGGTAATGCAAAATGGTTGACAAAGTATGGTCACATCATCGGATTCGATTATGAATCCGTGGCGTGTGGATACACCCAGCAACGTGATATTTCTGTGGCTTGTGCATCGATAAACGCCATTCCATTCCGTGACCAATCATTTGATTTGGTGACCACATTCGATGTGATTTACCACCGTGCAGTTGCTGATGATCTGGCAGCACTCAAAGAATGCTACCGTGTCATGGCACCCGGAGGGCATCTATTGCTGCGGGTCGCAGCATTTGACTGGCTGGGAGGCCATCATCATCAGCGCGTACATGGGGCACGGCGCTACACGCCCCGCGGGCTGACTTCGTTGCTACAGCAGGCGGGATTTCATGTCCAAAAACTCAGCTGTGTCAATACCGTCTTGTTGCCGTTGGTGTTGGCACAAGTCACCATGGAGCGACTGCGACACACAGCCGCGCTCGACCATTCTGATGTGGAATTGCCATCGCCGCTTGTGAATCGGATCGGCCTCACCGCGCTTAATCTCGAAGCCGCATTGCTTCGAATTGGCATATCACTGCCGGTTGGGGTATCATTGCTGTGTCTTGCGCAACGCCCAATTGATCAATCTTAGTTATGTGGAGTGATGGAATGCTACAACAGTTGCTTGATGCCCTTGCACGTCAGCCATTCATGTGGAACTTATTGCGCAATGTGGCAGAGTTCGGGTTTGTGGCAGATTACCGAGTCATCGAGCGTGAGCTCAATCCATTTGGTGGTGACACATCGCGACGCTTCCTAGATTACGGTTGTGGTACTGGGCAATTTGCACGTAGTTTCCCTGCCGAGCGCTATATCGGGTTTGATGTGGCAGAGCACTACGTATCATACGCCAAAAAACGCTACGAGCGCGAGTTTTTAGTGATGAGTGGCGACCTGCTCGGATTTCACGATGGGAGTTTTGATGCGGCGTTGATTATGGGGGTATTTCACCATCTCGACGATGCGTTTGTGCGCCGTGCCGCACAAGAGTTGCATCGTGTCATCACCACCGATGGTACCATTCTGATGGTCGAAGATATCCCCACACAACATCGATGGAATGTGTTTGGGCGGGCTATGCACTGGCTTGACCGCGGCAACAATATTCGTGGGGTAACGCATTACCAAGAACTCATGGAGCCGTTTTTTCGCATTGAACGCAGTCACACAATGCTGAGTGGCATCTGTGATCTCGGCGTCTATGTATTGCGTCGCAACAGCACTGTGTAATCAACACAAGGGGAGTGAGTAGACCATGATTGCATTTCAGCATCTCCACAAACAGTATGGTGATGTGTGTGCACTTGGCGACCTCCACTGTGACATCCCTGCAGGTGCCACTGTCGGCTTAATCGGGCCCAACGGCGCAGGCAAAACCACCACCATGCGCATCCTGACCACCCTCGTTCGGCCCACTCGTGGTGATGTGCTAGTCAACGGCGTATCAGTGACAGAGCAAGCACATGTGGTGCGTCGTCTAATCGGCTTCATGCCTGATACATTCGGGGTATACGAGCACATGAGTGCCCGCGAATACCTTGATTTTTATGCACGCTGTTTTCATATTCCTGCGCACGAACGCCCACGCCTGATTGATGATTTACTCGGGCTCGTCGATTTGAGCAACAAGCGCGAAAGTGCCGTCATGAGTCTCTCACGTGGCATGGCACAGCGCTTGAGTCTGGCGCGTGCGCTACTCCACGATCCTACGGTGCTGGTCCTGGACGAGCCAGCCAGTGGGCTCGACCCACGTGCGCGAGTCGAGTTACGTGCATTGCTCCACGAGCTACACGACCAAGGCAAAACCATCCTGATTAGTTCGCATATTTTGGCCGATTTAGCTGATTTATGCACACATTTAATTATTTTGGATCACGGCAAACTCATCGCCTACGACACACTCACTGCGTTGTTGAGCACGCAGCAGACACGGCGGATTGTGGTACAAACCACAGAACCCAGCCCACAACTGCGCCACGTGGTCGAAGCCCTCGGTTATCGCATGAGTGCAGATGCTCAGTTACCGACACGGTATGTGATACATATGAAGGGTGATGACGCAGCCCAAGCCACACTCCTCAAGGCCTGTATTGCCGCCGATATTCCCATCCATCAATTCGCCAGCGAAGCCAACACACTCGAACGTACATTTTTGCAGGTGACTGGTAGCACCATCTAGATGCCCGAGGAATGGTATGTGGCACAACATTAACCCGATTGTGATTCGTGAAGTACGTGGACGCATGCGCTCACCTCGTGCATTCTGGTTGTTAGCAGGGTTTCTCAGCGCCGTGGCAAGTACCATGCTCTTGGTATATACCGCAAGTGATCTTTCGTCGAGCAATCGCGCTACAGCCAGCAGTGAAACAGGCAACACGGTTTTTTTGACACTGATTGGCACTGCCATGCTTGTCTTGCTCGTGCTTACCACTATTTTGGCGGCCAGCAGCATTGCCGGTGAACGTGAACGCCAGACATTTGACCTACTGCTCACCTCACAACTCAGTGCAGGTGCGATTGTGATTGGCAAAATATGCGCGACAATGGCCTATGGCGGCTTGCTCTTGAGTGCGATGACACCACTGATTGCCATCCCGCTCCTGATTGGTGGTGTCGACACCACCGAGTTATTCATCATGTATGCCGTCCTGTTGGCGCATATGGGGGCGGCCACCTGCTGTGGTGTCTACTGGTCGAGCCGAGCAAGCTCACCACTCATGGCAATCGGTCTGTCGCTTTCATGTGTGTTTGGCGTGTTGTTTGGCATACCCATTCTGGCATTCACGGTACCCACCATTTGGCAGTCACTCTTCACTAGCACCAATATTCTCGAATTCCTTGGCTATTTCGTCCTGCCAGTGCATCCCATTGCCACACTCATCTTGACCAGTTCAGCCATCAGCGAACAAGCCGTGTGGTTGACGCCAGCATCGTTTATGAGCAGCACACTGCAATTGCCAGCCATGTGGATTGTGAGTATTATCGAATCATGGCTGATAAGCTTGGCATGTATCGCGGGTGCGATGCGTCGACTGTGGCCAACTCGCTAACAAGGAGCATCTCTATGCTACGCTACATGACCTCCATCTGGGTAATCGTACTGCTATGCGTGAGCTGTGCGGCACCTACAGCGAGCACGCCATCATCTACGGCTGCCGCAGATACCCCCACACTCACCAGCGACGGTATGCCGACGATTGTGGTACCGACCGACACCGCAGTAGCCGAAAGCCCCTCTGCCAGCCCTGTGCCTGCAACAATACCTGAAGGTGGCGAGCTGCTCTTTATCCAAAATGGCAGCCTCGTCGCCTATAGTCTGCGCCAAAACAGCATCCGACCGATTGTCTCTGATGCAGTTGACTTTGCACCGTCACCAGACGGCATGACGATTGCAGTCATTCGGCGCAACCAAGACGTTGATACGCTGTGGCTCGTCGATCGTGCGAGTGTTGCACTGACACAGCTCGGCGACCAAACCCGCACCATTGCTGATGTCAGTTGGACACCAGATGGCAATGGACTCGTGTACGCCAGTAGTGAGACGTTGGTACCGCAGCGCACTACCTGGCTGGAATGGGCACGCTTTTGTCGAAGTGCTACGGTCATGTATTTCACGGTAGCCGACAAAAAAGAAATCGCTTTTGGTGCAGGATGTGACCCCGTGGTCGCACCCGACGGCAGACGGTTGGCGTATGTCACCCGCCCAAGCCGTAGTGATGCCTCTGCAGCCGATCCCGATAACACGGCAGGCAACATGTTGCATTTGGTCAACATGCAAGGCGAAAATGGCTGGAATCCCGTGACTGCCAACGGTGGTGAGCCCGGCGAAGCCACCCAAGGACTAGTCGTCTATCGCCCACGGTGGAGCCAAGACGGTAAATCACTCATCTACCACGTCTTTATCGGCATGCGCGTCGAAGTCGATATCAATCTCATCATGCGTGTGGATGCCTACGACGGCACACAAACGCTGCTTGGCGACTTTGCGGGCTGGGCACGCCAAACCACGCTTGCACCACGAGGCGATATGTACGCCATTACCACGCAAAACACTGGCGATGCACGTGGCTTTACGGGGTGGGATGTGTGGAGTACTGCTGTGTATACCCTCGATAGTACCCGAGAAATATTTCTCCCCGAAGGCAGTTTTAACGCCACAGGCACCGTGGTAGGTGAATCACTGGCGCGTGCACAACGATTTGCGTGGCAACCCGATGGCCAAGGCTTGGCAGTCGTACTCCCACCTGAATGGTCACCTGGTATCCCTCCCAACGAAGAATACGGTCGTACCAACGACCCTGGTGACATCTGGTTATGGCCGCTCGGCCAACAACCTGCCCAAGCACTGGTGCGTGGTGTCGACCAACAATCAGCGTTGGTGTGGGTGCCCTAACAATGAGCCACACCATCACGAATATTTAATCAAGGCAAGCTGTGCTGGTGGGTCGAGTTCGTATACAAACGTCCACCCTTGTGCGGTACGATCGAGGCGGAACAGACCGGCGCGTTGCACGTTGACCCGTTTGTTCACCAGGGACCAGATTACCCAACTCAGATCAGGCTCGTGTGCCACAATCAAGAGGTTGTGGGTGGGAATCTGTTGCACGATGTGATTGACGACATGCACATCAAAGCCGGGCGCCAAGCGCTCATCAACTACCGGTTGCAGTTGATAGCTGTGTGCGATGATGTCGGCAGTCTGGCGTGTCCGATAAAACGGACTCGTTGCAATCGTATTCAGTCGTATATTGAGGGTCTGCATGGCCATGGCTGTATGTGTTGCTTGGGTGATGCCTGCCGATGTGAGCACGCGTTGTGCATCGTCGCCCGATGCACTTCGTTCTTCGGCAATAGCATGTCGCAACAGGTAGAGTTCCATCCCGCCCCCGTGCTATAATTCAGAGAACACCAGTTACCGGTCGTGTGGCTTGCCATCCGGCGCGGAATTACGCAGGCATATGGACATATTACCATGACTGAATGCATTCCCGTTCTCGATTTCGGCTCGCAAACCGCCCAGCTGATTGTCCGCCGCTTGCGCGAAATCGGCGTGTATTCCGAGCTCATCCCACACGATGCCCCCCACAGCCAGGTCTTTGCACACAACGTGCGTGGCATCGTGCTGTCCGGTGGACCTGCCAGCGTCTACGACGACGGTGCCCCACAGCTCCCCGCCTGGCTACACGACGTGACGGTCCCCGTGCTAGGCATCTGCTACGGCATGCAACTACAGAGCCACGCCCTCGGTGGGCGCGTGGTACGGGCCGCCCAGCGCGAATACGGCAATGCCACCATTAGTGCCAACTGCGCGCATGCTCTCTTTGCCGGGCTCCCCACCAACCAGCAAGTATGGATGAGCCACGGCGATCACATCGAGGCTTTACCTGCCGGCTTTACCCCACTTGCCGGCAACGAAAGTACGCCTTTTGCGGCGATGGCCAACGAGCAACGACGCTGGTACGGCATCCAGTTCCACCCCGAAGTGGTGCATTCACCGCATGGTCGCGAGATTCTGCGCCACTTCGCCCTCGACATTTGTAGCGCCCAGCCTGGCTGGAAGCCGGCATCGTTTGTCAATGATGCCATCGCCCGCATCCAAGCCCAAGTCGGTGACGGCAAAGTCATCTGTGGACTGTCGGGTGGTGTGGACTCGGCGGTGGCCGCGCTCCTCATCCACCGCGCCATCGGCGACCGTTTGACGTGTGTCTTTGTGGATAATGGCCTGTTGCGCAAAAACGAAGCCGAACAAGTCATCCACACCTTCCGCGATACACTAGGCATCCCCCTCATTGCTGTCGATGCGAGTGCTGAATTCCTCGATGCCCTGGCCGATGTGCGCGACCCCGAGCGCAAACGCAAAATCATCGGCGAGAAGTTCGTACGTGTCTTTGAGCGCGAGGCGAGCAACATCAACGGTGCGACCTTTCTCGCTCAAGGCACACTCTACCCCGACGTCATCGAAAGCAAAGCGCCTGATCGCCAAAAAGGGGTCACCATCAAAACCCACCACAACGTGGGTGGCTTGCCTGCCGATATGAAACTCACGCTGGTTGAGCCGTTGCGCTACCTCTTTAAAGACGAAGTGCGTGCCGCTGGGCTCGAGCTGGGTCTACCCGAAGAATGGGTATGGCGCCATCCCTTCCCCGGGCCCGGGCTAGCCGTGCGCATCCTCGGTCCTATCACGCGTGAGCGCGCTGACACACTCCGCGAGGCCGATTTCATCTTTATCAGCGAGCTGCGTGCCAAAGGGCTCTACCGCACCACGCAGCAAGCCTTTACCGTGCTACTGCCCGTCCAGAGCGTGGGCGTGATGGGTGATGGCCGCACCTATGCCGATGTGGTAGCCTTGCGTGCCATCACCACCGAGGATTTCATGACTGCCGACTGGGCACACTTGCCGTACGACTTTTTGGCGCATGTGAGCAACCGTATCGTCAACGAGGTGGCCGGCGTCAATCGTGTGGTCTACGACATTTCGTCCAAACCACCAGCGACCATTGAGTGGGAATAAACCCGTGACCAGCGCACATCCGTCTGTGACGGCGCATGCCGCCGCCAAGCTCATCATCGCCGGCGAACACGCCGTCGTCTACCTGCGCCCAGCACTCGCGGTACCGCTCCCCGATATCGCTGCCAGCGTGCGCATCGACGCAGCCCCTCACGGGCACGGGTGTGTGGTGTACAGTCCCGATTTACCCCAACGTGGCCAACTCGGCATTGACAACGACCCCATGCTCGACCTGATTGGCGACATGCTGGGCAGCTGGCAATGGGAATGGCTGAAGTGATGGTGACGATGATGTCAGGGATTGGCATTTGCC
>JBKCGB010000080.1:0-2578 GCA_046303375.1 Roseiflexaceae bacterium | reverse complement strand
AATACAATCGGCATACGAGGCTCCTTTATTGTTGTAGTACAAACTCGTGTATGCACATCTTATCACTATCATTGGTACTTGTCTACATACATGTATTAATGCTTTTACAATTTAGACGAATCATTACAATAACAACATATTTCGAATAATGTTTTCACAGTCGTCACAACCCACCAACCACAGATACACCGCCGTAAATACGTAGATACGCTATAATACGCAACAAGTGCTGTAACCGCATACATGAGGGATATTTATGACCTACGTGCCCGTCGCAAACCGCATGACTGACCGCCCGCGTATGGTGCAGTTCATGCAACAGTATGACTTTGCCACGCTCATCAGTAACGGCCCAGATGGCATCCCCACTATCAGCTATACACCCGTCATGACGCACACTGACGGTGACGATATCACCATCGAATTCCACCTCGCCAACGTGAATCCACACAACCAGCTGTTGCAAGCAGGGGTACCTGCATTGGCGATTTTCCATGGGCCACACGCCTTTATTTCGCCCCAATGGTACGAAAGCCAGCATGCGGTGCCGACCTGGAACTACGCCGTGGTGCATGCCAGCGGGGTGGCGACACGCCTCGACGGGGTGGTTGCCACGATGCAGATGGTCAACAGCTTGACGGAGTTTTATGGCGAGCCCGCCTACGACGAAGCCAGCGTCAGCCACATGCTCAAGGGCATCACCGCCTACCGTATGCCCGTGACCACGCTGTGGAGCAAGTTCAAACTCGGCCAAAATCGCCCACTGGCAGACCGTGTGGGCATGCGCACGCAGCTCGCGCAAGCTGAGCGCCCCATGTCGCGTGAATTGGCCACACTAATGGCTGAATTCGAGCCCAAAGACGACGCATGATCACCTATCACGTCGGCTATCAGCCCGGTTTAATTGGCTGGATGGTGCAGACGCAAGCACAGTTTTATGCGACTACGGTTGGCTTTGGCTTACCCTTTGAATGCAAAATTGCCAGCGACATCGCGGACTTTGTGCCGCGCCACCACCAGCCCGGTCACCTCTTGCTCTGCGCCAAAGATGGTGAGCAGTTTGTGGGCAGCATCGTCATCGACGGTGGCACCACACCACCGGCACGCCTGCGTTGGTTTGTGGTGGCGCCCGCATATGGCGGGCGGGGTGTAGGGCGTGCGCTCATCATGCAGGCACTGAGTTTTGCTGACCAGCATCACCCGTGCGTATGGCTGACGACCATTGTGGGGCTCGATGCTGCCCGCCACCTCTACGAGGCCACGGGCTTTGTGCTGACACACGAGCACGAGGATGCCACCTGGGGCAAAGTCATGCACGAGCAGACATGGCAGCGGGAGCGCTCATCGTAACCCCCACACCCCTAGCACTGCGATGACACATCCGGCTACGATGCGCAATCCACGTTGCACTGCTGGGCGTTGCAACACCTCACCTGCCCAGCCCGCCATACTGCCGAGTGCCCCGTAGATGACCAGCGTCAGCACCGCATACATAGCCCCCAGCAGCACGAATTGCCATGCGATTGATTGCGTCGTGTTCATAAATTGCGGCAAAAAGCTGACAAAGAGCACGAGTGTTTTGGTATTGGTAATGCTTGATATAAACCCTTGCACATACGGTACCCGTACGACGGGCGGTGCTTGTGTCACCATCAGAGCCGGCCATAACTGCAGCCACACCATGCGCCCACCCATATACACCAGGTAGATGCTCCCCAACACGCGGACTGCGGTCATAGCAGCTGGCCATTGTTGCAAGAGCACTGCACCACCCGTGGCCGCAATCAGCGTATGCACCAGCACACCGCTACTCAAGCCAAGTGCAGCAATACGCCCTGCACCAGCACCTTGGCTACTCGCCAAGGCTAGCATCATAACCATGTTGGGGCCAGGGGCGAGGATCAGCAACGTGGTTGAGATAATGTACAGCGTGAGCATTCCCTATGCCTTTTGTGTGTGCGTATTGCGCCTAGCATACCGCAAAACATGCATCATGGCACATGACTCTTGCGCAACACGTTCATCGCGGCCATAGCCCCCCTTTCCGCACTCCTGCCAATACTCATTCGCACCACGCTGGCTCTCCTCACCATCCTTGTCATCAATGTTTCCCTCGCGTGCCATTCCCTGTATGCACGAGCATTCGACCCCACTAAAACGCTATAATACCCCCAACGATCCCTGTACGAGGACATCATGCCGCAACTTGTTTCGCTCCACGACAAAGCTTCCATCCGTGCCTACACCATGCACAATCCCTTGTTGCACATCTATGAAATCGGCGATCTCGATGATTTTTTCTGGCCACACACGGTGTGGTACGGCTGGGTCGATGAGGGTGTCATCACGCAACTTGCGCTGCTCTACATGCCGTTCAGCCCCCCCGTCCTGCTCAGCCATGCCAATCCACGGCGCACTGACCACAGCGAGTTTTTGGATGCGCTGATGCTGGTCTTGCCACGGACGTTCTATTCGCATGTCGACACCCATGCAGTAACCGCATTTGCCCCCCACTACACAGCCGATCACCATGGCCACTACCACAAAATGGGGCTCCAGGATATCTCACACGCCATTG
>JBKCGB010000079.1:0-13182 GCA_046303375.1 Roseiflexaceae bacterium | reverse complement strand
GCGCTTGGTCAATCAACGCTTGGCGGGTGTCTCGATGGAGGGGCGCGCCGTGCTGGCCTACCCCGATCCACTCGGCGACGGCTTGACCATCTACAGTAGCACGCAGGCGCCGCATCTCAACCGTGGCAGCTTGGCCGAAGTGCTCAAAATGGACGAAAATTTGTTGCGGGTGGTGGCCCCTGATGTGGGTGGCGGCTTTGGAGTCAAAATCGGTGCCTTTCCCGAGGATGCGGCCCTAGGGGCACTCGCACGCCATTACCGCATGCCCTTGCTGTGGACGGAGGGGCGCATCGAGCATATGACGGCCACCACGCACGGGCGCGGGCAAGTCGGCGAATTCAGCTGTGCGGTGCGGGCCGATGGTACCGTGGACGCCCTGCGCTTCCACATCGTCGCAGATATCGGTGCCTATCCGATGGCAGCTGGTCTGCCCAATTTGACAGGCATGATGGCAGTAGGCGTCTACAAAATCCCCGTCATCGACGGTGCCATCGACTGCGTCTACACCAACACCACGCCGGTGGCCGCATATCGTGGTGCTGGGCGCCCCGAAGCAGCGTTTTACATCGAGCGTATGATGGATGCGGTAGCCGACGAGCTGGGGCTCGACCCGGCCGAGGTACGGCGTGTCAACTTCATTGCACCCAACCAATTCCCCTACAAAACCCCCACTGGCCCGAAGTATGACAGTGGCGAATACGACCGCGCCATCAGCAAACTCATCGACATCAGCAACTACCGCAGTTTGCTGGCTGAGCAAGCGCAACGCCGTGCCGATTATGCAGCCGGCAAGGGCAATACGCTGCTGGGGCTGGGCTTTGCCTGCTACGTGGAAATGTGTGGCTTTGGCCCATACGAGAGCGCCACGGTGCGCGTCGAGCCCAACGGTACGGTGACCGTCTTTACGGGCACATCCCCCCATGGGCAGGGCTTGTACACCACCTTTGCGCAAATTGTCTCCGATCAGTTGGGGGCTGATTTTGAGCATGTGGTGGTGAAATCGGGCGACACCGCCAACACCCCCATGGGCCAAGGCACCATGGGCAGTCGCAGTCTGGCAATCGGTGGCGGTGCCTTGGTGGAGACTATCAAAATTGTGCGTGAAAAGGCCATCAAAATCGCCGCCCACATGCTGGAAGCCGCCCCAGCTGATATCGTCTTTGACGAAGGGCGCTACCACGTCAAGGGCGTGCCTGACACGAGTCTGACGCTGGCGCAGATTGCCAAGCGTGCCTATACCGACAAGTTGCCGGGTGAGGTGACATCGGGGCTAGAAGCCACAGAGTTCTTCCGCCCCGAAGAGCTCATTTATCCCTTTGGCGCTCACCTGGCGGTGGTGGAAGTCACCCCCGAGACGGGCGAAGTGCGTGTGGATCGCTATTACACCGTCGACGACTGCGGCCCGCGTATCAGCCCGATGCTGGTGGCTGGGCAGGTGCATGGTGGTTTGGCGCAGGGCATCGGGCAGGCGCTCTACGAGGAAGTCGTCTACAACGACAACGGCCAGATTATCAGCGGTTCGCTGATGGACTACGCCTTGCCCCGTGCCGACAACTTCCCCGACTTTGTGCTGGACCAAACCGAAACGCCGACACCGCTCAATCCACTGGGAGTCAAAGGCATCGGCGAAGCCGCCACCGTGGGGTCGACACCCGCAGTGGCCAATGCGGTGGTGGATGCAGTGGCGCATCTCGGTGTCACCTCCATCGATATCCCGATGCGCCCTGAGCGCATCTGGCGTGCCATCAATGATGCACAGTCTGCCTAGCGTATACTGTGTGTACATAGCAACGCCGTTGTGGTGCGTCTGACATCATGACGGCGTTATCGTGTGGGAGAAATCATGCCGCAGCTACCAAACGACATAGTGCTCATCGATACGCATCATCTCGGTCGCGATGGCACCATTGCCTGTTATCTGATCATGGGCGCACAGCCTATGCTCGTTGATCCTGGACCAGCGGTCTGTTTGCCGGCGGTTGAGGCGGGGCTGGCACACCACGGCCTGACCCTCGCCGACATCCATGCCGTGCTACTGACGCATATCCATCTCGACCACGCCG
The DNA here is from genome assembly GCA_046303375.1 of Roseiflexaceae bacterium. Classification (GTDB taxonomy): domain Bacteria; phylum Chloroflexota; class Chloroflexia; order Chloroflexales; family Roseiflexaceae; genus UBA965. The sequence goes on along the minus strand of JBKCGB010000079.1, from coordinate 11,119 downwards.
GTGCAGTGGGGTCGATTGTGGCCGCCAATCCACATATCAAGGTGTATGTGCACCAGCGTGGCGCCCCACACCTCATCGACCCGTCACGCCTCATCAAAAGCGCCACACGCATCTATGGCAATCTGATGGACACGCTATGGGGTGAGTTTTTGCCGGTGCCGGCCGCGCGTATGGTGCAACTCACTGGTGGCGAGCAGTTGCAGCTTGGTGGGCACACCTACACGGTGCTCGATGCGCCCGGGCACGCCATCCACCACGTCATCTACCAGCGCCAGCACGATAGGGTGGCGTTTGTGGGGGATACTGCGGGTATCCGCATGCAGGGCTTCCGCTATGTGCGACCGGCCACACCGCCGCCCGATATCGATCTCGAGGCGTGGGATGATACGTTGGCGGCATTGCGCACACTCGACCCGCAGGTGCTGTGTTTGACGCACTTTGGGCCGGTCTACGATGTGGCAGCACACCTCGACGCGGTGCATACCAACAACTGGCGTTGGGCGGAGCGCATGCGCACGTGGATTGCTGATGGCGTGGATGCCGAGCAGCAGTTGGTATTGCTCAAAGCCGCAGCCACCGCCGAAATGGGCGATGAGGCGACACCAGACGGCATTGCTGCCTACCAGAAAGGTGCCTCAGTTGAGATGAGCTGGCAGGGCTTGACGCGCTATTTGACGCGTGGCACACCACAGTGATTGATTCGTGAGGGTGTTTTTTTCTTGAAAAGATGCCAGCGTGGCATTTTTTCACATAGACAAACAGATGAGTATGACAGTAGCTTTACCACAAATTGTGCAACAGATTGCGGCGCAGCCGTGCATACAGACCGTCGTAGACGCGTGTACGCCACAGGCGCATCTCCATGTCGCTGGTGTGCGCAAAGCGGTGGTTGCGCCGTGGTTGGCTGCATTTGCCACGCAATGTGCGCGCCCTGTGGTGCTCGTGGTGGCGTCGCCCGATGACGCCCAGCGCCTGTGTGATGATTTGGTGCACTGGTTACCAGACCGAGAAATCATACAGTTTGTGCCCAATGACGCCATCCCCTATGAGCCGATGTCGCCGGGTGTTGATGCCACAGCGGCGCGTTTGCGCGTGCTCTATGCGTTGAGTGATGGCCAGCGCCCGGTGGTGGTGACGTCGGTGCGCGCCTTGCTTCAGCCCACATTAGCGCCAGAAGATTTGCGCGCAGCGAGTGTGACGCTCAGTCTCAACCAGCGGGTGGACCCGGTGCAGTTGATGCGGCGCTGGCAAGCACTGGGCTACCGTGTCACGGCGGCGGTCAGCGAGCCGGGCGACATGAATCGTCGTGGCGGCATCGTGGATGTCTTTCCATTGGGTGTGCCACAGCCGTTGCGGATTGAGTTTTTTGGTGATGAAATCGACAGCATGCGCTTTTTTGATCCACTGACCCAACGCAGTACGGAGACGGTGACCAGCGTGACCATTGGCCCGGCGCACGAATACGCCCACGACCGGCTGCCCGAGGTGCTGGGTTGGCTGCAGCACCAAGACGTGAGCATGTTGCGTGCCGAAGCGCGCAGCGAATGGGAACAGTTCGTGGATGGGTTGGCGCACGACGAACGCTTCGAAGGCCGGACACTCTTTGCGCCGTTTTTCGCGCCAAATCAGCAGCTGAGTAGCCTGCTCGACTACCTGCCGGCGGCCACACCGCTGTGTGTCAGCGAGCCGGTGCTGGTGGCACAAGTGGCGAGTGAGTATAGCTTCCAACACGAGCAACGGCGCATCCAGCACGTGGAAAACGCCGAGCTGCCGCCGTGGTATCCCACCGTGGTACTGCCGTGGCGCACCATGCTCAACCGTGACGGTCAGGGGTGTGTGATCCATATCGCACATGCTGATTTGCCCTTTGCGGAGTTGTTGCCACAGGCACAGGTGCATGCGTTGCCGGCCGAGTTGTTTCGTGGTGTTGATTTGTATGGTGGGCGCTTGAAAGAGTTGGTGGCCGACATCGTCAAACGCCTCGGCGCGGCACAGGATGTGTGGCTGGTGACACCGCAAGCAGCGCGCCTGCACGAGATGGTGATGGAGGCCGGTGGTGAGATGGCGCATCTGCATGTGGTGCATGCGGTTGTCGATGCAGGCTGGGCCTCGCCCATGCTCGGCTTGACGGTGTACAGCGACGCTGAGATTTTTGGCTGGACACAGCGCCGTATCCCCGCCAAAGCCAAACGCGCTGACCGTGATGATCGGGTGAGCCAAGAACGTGCAGCGTTTTTGCGTGGCTTGCAAGTCGGTGATTTTGTGGTGCATATCGAGCATGGGATTGCGGTGTATGACGGTATGGTGCGCCGCACCATCGACACCATTGAGCGCGAATACCTCAATTTGCGTTATGCGGCCGGTGACCGCCTGTACGTGCCCGTCGATCAGGTCGACCGTGTGTCGCGCTATATTGGCTCGGGTGATGCCGAACCCGCGCTGACACGGCTTGGCACCCAGGAGTGGGAGCGCGCCAAACGCAAGGCGCGCAAGTCGGTCGAGGATTTGACCGAGGAATTGTTGGCCATCTACGCCAAGCGCAGTACCAGCAAAGGCCATCCTTTTTCAGCAGATACCCAGTGGCAACGTGAGTTTGAGGAATCGTTTCCGTATACTGAGACACCCGACCAGCTCAAAGCACTGGTCGACGTCAAGCACGACATGGAATCCGACCGCCCCATGGATCGCTTGGTGTGTGGCGATGTGGGCTTCGGTAAAACCGAAGTCGCCTTGCGGGCGGCCTTTAAAGCCATCCAAGATGGCAAGCAGGTGGCAGTGTTGGTGCCGACCACGGTGCTGGCACAGCAGCACTACGAGACGTTTAGCCGGCGCATGGCGGCGTTCCCCTTCAAAATCGAGCTGATTTCGCGCTTCCGCAGTGCCAAGCAACAAGACGAAATCGTCGATGCCACGGCCAAGGGGACGATTGACATTTTGATTGGCACGCATCGCATTTTGTCGAATGATGTGCGCTTCAAAGATTTGGGGTTGCTGATTGTCGACGAAGAGCAGCGCTTTGGCGTCAAGCACAAAGAGCGTCTCAAACAGCTCAAAGCAGGCATCGATGTGCTGACACTCACCGCTACCCCCATCCCACGTACACTCCACATGTCACTGGCGGGGATTCGTGACTTGAGTGTCATCGAGACGCCGCCCGAAGACCGTATGCCTGTCAAAACGTACCTCATCCAGCGCGACGAACGCCAGATGCGTGATGCCATCGAGCGCGAACTCGAGCGTGACGGACAAGTGTATGTGGTGCATAACCGCGTGCAATCCATCTACCATTTGGCAGATGTAATCCAGCGCTTGGTGCCGCATGCGCGTACCAGTGTAGGGCACGGCCAGCTGAGTGAGCACCAGCTCGAACGCGTCATGCTCGATTTTTATACGGGCAAAACGAATGTGCTGGTCAGTACGACCATCATCGAAAACGGTCTGGATGTGCCATCGGCCAACACCATCATCATCGACGACGCGCCCTACTACGGTCTGGCACAGCTCTACCAGTTGCGTGGGCGCGTTGGCCGGAGCTCGCAACGCGCCTATTGCTATCTGTGTATTCCACCGGGTACACCACTGACTCCTGAGGCGCACGAGCGCTTGCAGGCCATCCAAGAGGCGACAGAGCTCGGTGCAGGATTCCGTATTGCCATGCGTGATCTCGAGATTCGTGGTGCCGGCAACGTGTTGGGCGCCGAGCAGAGCGGGCACATTGCGGCGGTAGGCTTTGATTTGTATTCGCGTCTGCTCGAGCAAGCGGTCCGCGCCATGAAGATGCGCTTCGATCAACAACAAAAAGCCGGTACCAGTGACACTACGGCGGCGGCACAACCTCATCGTGCTATCAAAGTGGATGAACGCGTATTGGTAACGCCCCTGGTGACCGTTGATTTGCCGTTGACAGCGTTTTTGCCTGTCGACTACATCCCCGACGATCAGGTGCGCTTGTCGACGTACCAGCACATGGCTGAGGCGCAGACGGTGGCCGCAGTGCAGGGCCTCCAACAGATGCTCCGTGACCGTTTTGGGCGCCCCCCTGAGCCCGTAGAAAATTTGCTCACGTGGCTCCTCATCAAGAGTTTAGCCCTGCAAATCGGGGTGACATCGGTGGTTGCCAGCGAGCACGAATTTATTATCCGTTTGCCAGACGGGAACGAGGCAGTACGACTGCGGCTCCAGCGCGTGTATCAACATGACCGCATCATCAAACTAGGTCCGCAGTTTGTGCGAATGAATCGCCATTTGCTGGGGAAAGACTGGGTATCGCATATTGTGTCTGTGCTCGAAACGATGCAATCGAGTGCAATGAGGCGTCCAAAAGCGACGTAGGAGGATGTGGTATGCCCAATGTGTATATGACCGATTACACGTATGCGCATCTCGATTATGAAACGGCCATTCTGGCTCCACTCGGCTATACCGTGATTGGGCGCCAGTGCAAAACTGCAGCCGACGTCGTGGCGCAGTGTGGTGATGCAGTTGCACTACTCAACCAGTATGCACCCTTGACGCGTGAAGTCTTTGCTAATCTGCCCAACCTCAAGATGATTGTACGCTATGGGGTGGGCTACGACAGCGTGGATGTGCAGGCGGCCACCGACCACGGTGTGATGGTGGTGAATGTGCCCGATTATGGCGTACAGGAAGTCGCTGACCACACCTTGGCACTCCTGCTTGCACTCGTGCGCAAAGTGCCGGCGGTGGTCAACGACGTGCAGGCCGGCAACTGGAACGACAATACTTTCCACCCCATCAGCGGGCTTACGGGCAAACGGGTCGGTTTACTTGGATTCGGCAATATTGCCCGCCAAGTCGCTAAGCGCGTGCAGGCTTTTGACATGGAAGTGATGGCGTATGACCCATTTGTGAGCGCAGACGTGTTTGCGCAGCACCATGCTGTAGGTGCCGATTTGGCTACGGTGCTGGCACAGAGCGATATCGTGTGTGTGCACTTACCGTTGAATGCCGACACCAAACATACAATCTGTGCGGCCACGCTGGCGCAGATGAAGCCAACCGCCTATCTCATCAATACGGCACGGGGTGGCGTGGTGCATAGTGCGGATTTGGCGCAAGCCTTGCGCAATGGGCAGATTGCAGGGGCGGCACTGGATGTGCTGGATGTGGAGCCGATGCCGGCAGATCACCCGTTGCGAGGCGTACCTAACTGTCTAATCACCTGTCATTTGGCGTGGTATTCAGAGGCGTCGTTGGTGCGTTTACAGCAATATGCGGCGCTGGAAGTGGCGCGCATGATTCGCGGCGAATCACCCAAATCGGTGGTGAATCGTGCCGCACTGCAGGCGCGTGGCGTGTTGCCGTAGAAAGAGATTTCTTGCCCCAACCCGAACAGTTGATATTGAAGCCGATGGACCCATCCGCGGTGATTATTCCATGCTATCACTGGGGGCATGTGTCGTGGCGAATCAAGTCACACAGTATTATATCGAGTTCTAGCCCATCAGTGATGCAATTGCGCAGGCGCGCACCCTGCAGGCACTACACGCATATCGCGGCTAGTGCTATTGATTGGTAAACAGATACGAGGTATACGCTACTGCTTCACGGAACATGTAGAGCCATTCTTCGACGGGGCGCTGTGAAATAGGCGAAGTCGTCGTCGGGGATGCATAGGCGATGAGCCCTAAATCACCGGCCATTTTGAGTGAACGGAGCATGTGAAAGGGGTCACTCACAATCAACACCGTCTGAATGGTGTTGATTGTGGCCAACGCCACAGCACCTTGCAAGCTTTGAAACGTCGAAGTTCCAACGGTTTCTTGCAGGATATGTGCTGGCGGTACACCATTGGCAACCAGGTACGCTGCCCCAGCTTCTGCTTCGGAGATGGTGTCGCCACGACCAACGCCGCCGGTCACGATGATAATACTCACCGTATTGGATTGATAGAGTTGCAAGGCATGATCGAGACGTGCTTTGAGCACGGGGGACGGATTCCCCACCCATACTGCGGCACCGAGCACCACGGCCGCATCGGCACGTTGCGTATGGTCGTTTTTGCCTTGATGATAGACGAGATACATCACGACGCCGAGGTAGATACTTGCTACGACACAGACCCATGTTACGGCACGTGTAAGCTGACTCATCAGTGATGGACGACGTGTTGCGATGACACGCGGTGGGGTCGACATAGTTAGTACTCACAAGAATTTCATCTCTCGTGCGTATTATACGGTGAAATGTGTGGGTATTGTATGAAAGGAACATGGGATGCGGCGAATTACTCCTGAGTGGTACGCACCAATTGCGTTTGTAGTGGTCTTGTTTGTTTCGGCCAATCATGTGCTCCCGCAGACCATCAACTCCATCTTGATGCTTGCAGTTGCAATAAGCCAAAGTGTGATGCTGGGTATGCGGCTGCGTCAGCGCATGCGTATTGGCCAGGTGACGTATTGGCGTGGTGTGCGCTACGAAACCCCAGCGCGTGGCCTCAACATGCAGATGCTCCGTGCGGAGTGGGTGCATATTGCCATAGCGGTGCTCGCACTCATGCTTGGGTTGGCGATGTGGTAGTGGAGAGTTGAGCATTGGTGGGGTGTGGCAGTCGGGGCAAGCGAACGACCGCTCCTCGGCGTCATGACACCGGCGCGGTCACGGCATGACAAGGGCCTCACCTCGGCGTCATGGCATAGCGGCAACGTCGCTGTGCCATCTTTTCCACAGCGAACGCGATGGATGTTGATGGGGGCGCCAAAAATGACGCCCTCACGTGGTGCAATGCGCACATGCCTTGACGGGGGTTCTTGAGAATAAGCAGGAAGACACTTCCCCCTTGCTATTTCTTGAGTGCACCCGCATAGGCTGCTTCGACCGTTGTGACCCGACTCAGCCAGGTGTGTTGTTGTGCGCTGTGATATGCGGCTCGTTGCATGGCGTGCCAGGGTATTGTGTCGGCCATGACGGCGAGTGCCGCTTCCGCCAACTGCTGCGGCTGATGGGGTGGGGTAAGCATACCGTTTACCCCATGGGTGACAAAGGTGCGCATTTCGCCCACATCGTTGCCGACGACGGGCAACCCGGCTGCGAGTAGTTCAAGCAGTTTGGCCGAGCAACGTGCTCGGTTGATGAGGGTGTCATCTACGGGGACAAGTGCCAGTCCGGCACGTGCAAGCATGGTCGGAATCTGATCGGGTTGCATCCAACCACGGATATCGATGTGTGGTGCAATATTGACGGCTGCGCATTGTTGTGCGAGGTGCTGTTCTTCGCCGTGCTCACCCGCACCAATCACGGTAATGCGTACATCGGGGCGCTGTGTCACGATATGTGTGAGCGTGCGGACCAAATCGCTGATCGTGAATTCCCAAAAACGTGTGTAGAGTACGATATGTGGCTCGTGGCGTAGCGGTGGTGGCGTGACTGTTTCTGCCATATCAGCGGCATTAGGCAGATAAAAGACACGAGATGGTGTCACTCCCTCGGCCCAAACCAAGCCTTCGAGGGTACGGCTCGCTACGGTGACGCTGGCGGCACGGCGTGGTAGCGCGTGCTCTTGCCATGCAAAAAGGGCTTTGGCGCTCCGGGGATAGGGCAAGACATCATTCCAGCCGCCAGCGCCTTCGCGGTCGTCGCAGTCGACGACCAGTGGGATATGTGGGGCGCGCAGTGTAGCCCAGTATGCGGCCAGCCCAGCGTGCCCTTTGGGTTTAAAGAGATGGATGAGCTGGGGCTGGCTGGCTATGGTGGCGCGCCACAATAGGTGTGCCTGCTCCAAGACGCCGAGTGCTCCAGGCAGGGTGGCGGTTGCGGTGTGTATGACGGTCGTCGCACCGTGTTGGATGCGTGTGCCTGCGTCTTGTGGGTTGTGCACGGGGGGGGCAACGATCGTGACAGTATGACCGTGTGTGGCGAGGGCATTAGCGAGGGGGAGCATACGCGCCAAAAGCGTGCCCTTCGGCCGGATGCCGAAGGGCGCTATCATGGTGATACGGAGTGCTGATTCCATGGTGAATTACAAGCGTGAGCGTGGATCCAAGGCATCACGCAAGCCGTCACCCATGAAGTTGATGCTCAGCACGGTCAAGAAAATCAGCCCAGCCGGGATGAGTGACAGATGGGGTGCTGTTTGCAGGTACTGACTGCCGTCAGTGACAAGTCGACCCCAGGTGGGGGTGTCAGGTGGGAAGCCGATACCGAGGAATGAGAGTGTTGATTCACTGATGATGGCACCACCGATTTCGAGGGTGGCTGCCACGATGATGGGGCTGATTGCATTGGGCAGGATATGGCGGAACATGATGTTGCTCTGTTTGACACCGATACACACTGCTGCTTCAACGAATTCTTTCTGCTTGAGAGAGATGAACGACGAGCGCACAATACGCGCTGTCTGCATCCATGCCAGTACACCCACCATCGATACCACGATGATAAACATGCCGAACTCGATGCCGAGTACCGCAGTGACAGAATCGCGGAAGAGATAGACGGTAAGCAACAGCAATGGCAATGTTGGAAGCGACAAGAAGAGATTGGTAAAGAAACTCAGCACTTCATCAATCATGCCACCCATGTAGCCAGAAATTGCACCGACCAATGAGCCAATGGTGACTGCAATCAACATGGCAGAAACACCTACAGAGAGTGATACACGCCCACCGTAGAGTACACGTGCCAACAAGTCGCGTCCGAGCTCATCGCTACCGAGAGGATGATAGATACACATGGAATCGACCATGGTATTGGCCATCGGATCTTCACCCATTTCGGCTTTGAGTTTGGCTTGCTCGGCACAGTAGGCTTCGTTTTCTGCTGGGTACGAAAAATAGGGTGTGCTCATCACGTTCACGAAGTCAAGTGCGTCGCGATGCACCGTCCACAGCAATGGACCAACAATACTGGTCATCACAAGGAAAATAAGCGTGATAGCGCCAAACATCGCCATTTTGTGCTTGCGGAAACGCCGCCATGCATCACCCCACAGCGTGCGAGGTTTTTTCTGGAGCGTATCAGCAATTTGCTTCACAGCTTCGTTGACAGGTTGACTAACTGCCATATTGACACCTTACACTAGAATGATTTCGCTGTCCTAGTATTTGACACGTGGGTCAAGAATACCGTACAGCACATCAGCAATGAGGTTGAATATCACCACCAAAATCGAAAAAATGAACGCTAATGCCATCACGACAGGGGTATCAGAATTCTGAATGGAAGTCACCAACAACTGGCCAAGCCCATTCACACGGAAGAGATTTTCGGTGATGATGGCACCTGCAAAAATCCCAGGAATCCCGAGGGCGATGAGCGTGACCACGGGAATGATGCTGTTGACGACGACGTGCTTGATGACCACCGTCCAATCAGCCAATCCTTTGGCACGTGCGGTACGCACGTAGTCGAGTGGTAGATTGTCGAGCATTGATGCACGCATAAAGCGCGTCAGAGAAGCCGTCTGTTGCACGACCAATACACTCACAGGGAGTACCATCTGCCGTACCTGTTGCATGAATGTATCCCAGTTGACGATTTCAAGTGTCGAGCTATAGACAATGGGAAACCACTGGAAGCGGATGGCAAAAATGAGCATTAGGGTGAGACCAGTAAAAAACGACGGTAACGAGCTGCCAATGAACGCAAGAAACGTCGCGACCTGGTCAAACGGAGAATATTGTTTGACGGCAGATATGATGCCGATGGGTATCGCGATTAAGATGGCGATCAGGTAGGCAAGGCCTACAACCTGTAACGTCTGGGGGATGCGTTGGTAGACGAGATCAATCACGGGTGACTTGGAAGAGAATGAATAGCCCCAGTCGCCTTGTGAAAGTGAGCCTAACCACTTGTAGTAGCGCACATACCATGGCTTGTCCAAACCAAATTGTTCGCGGATGCGCACGCGAGTAGAGTTGGGGATGGCCGGATTCAGCGCAAATTGCGCCAATGGATCACCAGGAGCAAGTGCCAACACGGCAAAAATGATCACGCTTATCAAAAACAGCGTGGGAATCGATACAAGAAAGCGTCGAATGATATATTGGGTCATGGAGTAATCCTCCACGGAGTTTCAATTAGAGAAATATGGGGGGACAGCAAAGTGATACGGGGGTCTCTTGTGAGACCCCCGTATCGAGTGGACTTACTTCGACCAGGTGTGGATGTTCCACAAGCCGGAGTCAAAGGTGTTGAATGTTGGACCGTTCAATTCCTTGATCTTGGCATTTGGCGTGCGGCGATTGATCAAAGGCATGAGGGCAACATCGTTGATCAAGAAGTCGTTGAGCTGGATGGCCATGGCCTGACGCTTGGTCAAGTCAAGTTCCTTCTTGTAGGTGGCGAACAACGCATCGTATTCTGGGTTGCAGTAGCGACCGTCGTTACCATCGTTCCACTGATTCTCGGAGCTGTTGACCTTGTCACATGTCCAACCCTCGAGGTATGACGCTGAGTCAGTACCGCTTGGGCCGTTGGTGTACATCTGGATGTCAACGAACATCTTGTTCAAGGTGTCGTCGTTGCCCGGGTCGCCTGAGAAGAAGACGCCGGCGTCAACAGCCTTGAGGTTGACGGTGATACCGATTTCAGCCAAGTTGGCCTTGATGATGGCCTGCTCGCCTTGGCGAAGCGTGTTGATTGAGGTCTGGAAGTAGAGCGCGGGGAAGGCTTGATCGCCCTTCATCGCCTTACCACCTTCGATCTTCCAACCAGCTTCTTCCATCAACTTCTTGGCACCTTCGACGTCGCGGTCACAGGTGGTGTTCTTGCTGTAGACAGCTGCGGGCACAACCAAGATGTTGCAGGTGGGCACGCCGGTGGGGCCGTAGAGGCTCTCGGCAATGGCCTTGCGGTCGATAGCCTTGTTGATGGCCTGGCGCACCTTGAGGTCGGTCAGCACTGGATGGGGCTGATCGGGCTCTGAGCGCTTGGCACCGAGGGATGGGTCCGGGTTGGCGAAGTTGATGACGATACGCTCGACACCAAACGAACCACCGGCGATGGCGTCACACTTGGCGCCTTCGGCGTTCAAGATGGGCTCGAGAGCAGCCTTCGGAACTTGGAGGTTCCAGCTGTAGTCGACTTCACCGGTCTCACAAGCGGCACGGGCAGCTGATGCAGCATCGCCACCACCCTTGATTTCCACCACGTCGAAGTA
>JBKCGB010000078.1:0-32403 GCA_046303375.1 Roseiflexaceae bacterium | reverse complement strand
GCCGTATATGTAGTCATATTGGCGGCACCAATCACAAAATAGACGATGGAGATCAACATCAACGATGAAACCGTGCCAAACGGGGTCACGAGTGGGGCATCACCGATGAGGAGCAATAACAACCAACACGACGCATAGGTTGATATGCCAATATAGAGCATGCGTTGCGCACCAACTCGATCAATAACCATCCCAATCGGCACACCAAACAACACGCCTGCAAGTCGAAAGACAGATTGCATTTGGCCGGCGACTGCATTATCGTATCCCAAGCTCTGCAAGTAAAAATTAAACAGCATGTCGCTAATACTGAACGACATGCCAAACAACATGCCATGAAAGAGGATCCGATAGACGTCAGGGGATCCTCCTGCCAAAAATTCCCGCCATTGGGATCGTAGCGTCACCACAAATCACCTCGCATAATGGATACGATACATCCGTACGTACCACCATTGTACTCATATTCATAGACATGTGCCGAACATATGCAGGCACCTGTCTATGCTGTTGCCGAAACGGGCGCTTCAGCGTGTACACGTTCGTATCGTGGAAATGGGACAACGAAAAACCAAATACCCACTAACAAAAATGCAAGCGCTGACAACACGATTGGCCAGAAAAACCCACTCTGCACTTGGAGCACTCCACTCAACCATGCTGCAACAGCCCAGCCCAACGACCACATCATATTGGAAACACTAGTGGCCATGCCACGCTGGCTCGGCGCAATCATCCCCATCAGCAACACATCTGCCAATGGAAAGATAAAACTGACCATGCATGTACAAATACTGAACATGAGCGTAAAGAGCCATGGATGAGGGTAAAGGACACTGATCGTACTCAATGCGGCAATACATCCAGCATACAAGATACCGGACCGACTCCCCACATAGTGCATGACCTGTCCAACACACAAGCCACCAAGTGTTGCTCCGATCGCAAAAATCGCAATGACCGTACCAACAGTGGCATCTGACATGTCATATTGCTGACGGAGATAGATATTAACAAACGGAAAAAATACTCCCCCCGCAAAACCAAGTAATGTACGCCCAAATGAGCGGAAGACGATCGTCAACAGTGGGATGTGCGGCTCGTTTACACCAACTACAGGCACATCGTTTGCAATGGTAGAAGCACGAATTTGTGCCTCAAGACCCCACAGCACCCAGATGACCAGACAACACAAGCCGATGATAATGGAGAGCGCACTCCGATATGCAGGAGCAGACATGGCATCAACGTTCAGCCAGAACGCAATCCACTGTGGGAGCCGGCCACCAATCAGAGCACTCACCACACTCGTTGCCATTAACACTGCAAAGTTTACCCCAAACAACATTGGGCGTTGAGCCGGAGTAGATACGCGGGCAATCAACGGCACAATGCTGATGGCTTGAGCAGTAAAAAAGACGCCCGATAGAAAGTACAACACCTGGATAGATGCCACATCACGCACATTGAGCAGCGCGCCCCAAACAAGCACATTCACTACGGTGGCAATTTGAATGGTACGCACCCCACCAATGCGATCAACTGCCAACCCCAGCGGTATCCCAAGTATGAATCCCGAAAGACGCAAAATGCTTGCCAGCGATCCTGCGACCGCATTATCAAACCCCATGCTGAGGAGATAGAAGTTAAACAGGATATCGGGCAGGCTAGTAATCAGCCCTACTACGAACGTAAACGTGAAGAGTCGGACAAGGAGCGGTGAGTAGCCAGATGCATGTATCCGCGCATACATGTGTTGCATGCTTTTCCCCTTTGTTGCGCTATCGAACACACGATACGACGTGATGGAGGATTGCTCTCCATCACGTCGTATCCACATTTATGCTGTTGCTGGCTGTTTATCGCCGTTACCAAATGGAATCACATAAAAAAGCAGCGCACCCAACGCATACATGAGCGCAGATGCAGCAAAGACCCACACAAAGCCATATGTTTCTTGAATGTATCCACTAAAGAATGCAGTAATAGCCCACCCCAATGACCACACCATACTGGTGACACTGGCAGTTGTCCCGCGTTGACTTGCGGGCACAGACTGCATCACTAATGCATCAGCAAGCGGAAAGGTGACACCAACCATGACACGGCTGACGAAATAGGCTGCAGCTGAAACCCACACCGAAGGCACCAACATCAGAAGTAACGTGGGCGCAGAAAGTAGTCGCGTGAGTGCAGTAGCACGTCGCAAGCCAAAGCGCTTGGAAAGCGCACCACCTACAGTACTGCCAAAACCCATGGCAAAAGCCGAAATCGCCAGAATCATCCCCACCGATGCATCTGGCAACGCAAAATGCTCTCGGTAAAAGAGATTCATGAACGGCACCACAAAACCACCTGCGACACCCAACAGGAATGCTTGTGACGCAAGCATCAAAATACGCACAAACGAGACACGTTCAGTGGGATCAGTACTCGTGCGGATTCCCTGTTCGTTCCGCTGTTTGGTAATGGCCGCATGCATGCCAATAAACGGTACTAGTGAGATTAATCCAATCATCGAAACACTGAGTAATGCGACACGGTACGCCTGCATGTCTGTGGCTGATACCCCGAGAATAGGAGCAACCAACGATGGTAGTGCGCCACCAAAGAGTGAGCCAACAAATCCGACTGCAATGGTGACACCTGCATTAATACCAAAGATGGTTGCCCGTTGGTGTGAATCAACGATGGCACTCAACAGCGGAATCACTGATGTGTATGTAGCAATGCTAGCAGCGCCAATAAAGAAATAGATGACCCCAATGAAGCGAATATCACCCCACGCCAGCAACAATACCCAACCAATACAATAACTGATCATGCCAGCGAGCAACACGCGTTGTGCACCGGTACGATCCATGAGCAATCCAAGTGGCACGCCGAATACAAAGCCTGCCATGCGAAACACTGAATTCATTTGCCCAGCTGTATCATTTCCAAAGCCGAGACTTTCCAGATAAAAATTGAACAATACATCAGAAATACTTGCAGAAAGTCCAAAAAAGACACTAATGAGCATGATGCGCAACACGACGGGTGAGGTGTCACGAAAAAACGTCGCTAAACGGTTCACGGGTATCACAGAAGACCTCCTTATGCGTACGGCGTCTCATTGTATCATGGTAGATAGATGTGAGTTTCAACTGGCATCATGGAAGGAAATGGTATGCGAATTGCACTGTTTACCGAAACATTTCTACCGAAAATCGATGGCGTAGTTACCATCATCCACCAGATGCATCAACGAATCACTGCACGTGGGCACGAAATCATCATTTTTGCTCCTCCTGGCGCGCCCACAACATTTCATGGCAGTGACGTTTTTCCATCGTGGGGACCACGCTTTCCACTCTACCCAGAGCTTTACTGCTCGTTACCAACCCGTCAAGGCATTCACGCCATCCGAATGTTTGGTCCAGATCTCATTCATGTAATGAATCCTACTTTTATCGGTGCAGCAGGCATCACCATGGCAAAAATCGGTAATGTACCGTTGATTGCATCTGTGCACATGGATATTGATCATTATGTAATTCAATATGCCGGGCGCTGGGGGTTACCAATTGCTTGGAGTTTTTTTCGTTTTTGGCACAACCGCGCAGATATCAATCTTGCCCCTTCGCGAGCCACATGCCAACAACTCATTGACAACGGTATCCAGCGTGTCAGTCATTGGCAGCGTGGCATCGACCTCACACGATTTCGTCGCTACACCCCAGATGTGTGTGTGCGCACGCGCATCTGTAATGGCAATGCGCGCAAGTTCGTCGTACTGTATGTGGGGCGCCTATCGCGCGAAAAGGGTGTCACCGATCTCGTTGAATTGGCACAGCTCGACAATGTGCAACTGGTGCTGGTGGGTGGTGGTCCAGAAACTGATCGTATTCGAGCACTCTTTGCTGACACACAAGCCCATTTCACTGGTGTGTTACGTGGTGATGACCTCATCGATGTCTACAACAGTGCAGACATTTTTGTATTCCCCTCGCAGAGTGAAACATTTGGATTGGCACCACTTGAGGCAATGGCATGCGGCTTACCCGTGGTAGCCCCCTTTGTCGGTGGGCTCACTGAAACCATGCAACACATGCACAATGGGCTCGTTTACGATGCAAATCACCCAGCCGAATTAATAGCCTGTGTCTGCCGCCTGCGTGATGATATACCACTCAGACAGTCACTTGCCGCACAGGCACATGCCTATGCGCATACCCGTGATTGGCAACACACGATGGATCAACTCGTGGATTTATACGAAACAGTACATGAAGGACACACAAATGCAACTCCGTGATGCAGTTATTATCGTCACTGGTGCAAGTGCTGGAATCGGTTTGGCAACAACCAAAGCACTCGCTGAATCAGGTGCACATGTCGTCGCAGTGGCACGCCGTGCTGATACACTCAACACCATCATTGCTGCACTGCCAGGACAGCACAGTTGGTTCGCCGGTGACCTGAGTAACCCAGACACCATGAAACAAGTGGTCGCACATGCAATCACAGAATTCGGGCACATTGACGCCATTGTCTGCAATGCAGGTGTTGGACTCAGTGCACCTGTTGCTCACTTGCAATGGCATGACATGATTGCATGTATGAATTTGAATGTTGGTGGAGTGTTATCTGCAATCCAAGCGGTCATGCCACACTTCATGACACAACAACGTGGCAGCATTGTGGTGATTTCTTCGGTGGTTGGCGTCCAAGGCTTGCCGTACAGCGGCGGGTATTGTGCGAGCAAAGGCGCACTTGAACGACTGTGTGATGCGTTACGCATCGAGTTAATCGGTACGCCGATACGACTAAGCGTGGTACGCCCTGGCACGGTAGCCACACAGTTTTTTGCGCAACGACTTGGTAGCAATGGCGAGCGTCGTAGTCGTACGAATCGTGGTGTGTCACCCGAGACCGTGGCCCATGTAATTTGTAGCACACTCATCCACCACCCTCGCTTCAGCTACACTCGCTGGCAAGATCGTGTGTTGTTGTGGGCAAGTGCACTTGCACCGCGCATGGCAGATCATGTGTTGCGCCGCATGATTCAATGGCAATCGTAATCGGCTATGGACACACGGTAATGTGTGTCTATAGCCGATTGGTACAGTTAGCGTGAGGCACGAAGCAAGGCCAAAAGTTTGGTGAGCTCATCGCTATCGATGCTCCCATCGCTACACAGCGATTCATGCGCACATCGTTCTGCAAGCGTCGTGCTGACACTTATGATGGCCGCCCGCACTGCTGACAACTGGGTGATGACGTCGTGGCAGTCGCGCCCATCGTCGATCATCCGTTTGACACCACGAATTTGGCCCTCTATACGACTCAGTCGTGCCAGCACATCGACCCGAGTAGCCTCACTGAGGGGAAACAACGGATCGGTCATGGCTTACCTCTTATGCCTTGAGCAACTGTTCAAAGTCAGCTTTGAGGGCTGATTTGGGCTTGGCACCGACCATACGGGTAACTTCTTTGCCGTTCTTAAAGACAATCATGGTTGGAATAGCCTGAACGCCGTATTTAGCAGCGTTCTGCGCATGCTCGTCAGTGTTGACTTTGACGACACTAATCTGACCCGCATACTCACCAGCAAGCTCTTCGAGGATAGGACCGACCACACGGCATGGTCCACACCATGGGGCCCAAAAATCGACAACGACCGGAGTCGCAGCCTTGAGAACGCTACTCTCGAACTCGGCATCACTGATGTTGCTCACATGTGCAGACATTGTTTGTTTCCTTTCATACATACATACCCCCAGGGGTATAGAGATACTATACCAATAGTGTGTACCCTGAACAAGTAAGAATCATGTTAGAAATATGCACAATCAGCAAGCACCGCAATGCCACTGTGACACTGTTATTTGTTGGCAAAACGGCAGTAGTGTTTGACACAACAATGCTGAAAAGGTATACTTCATGTTGGTAAATTGTTCTACGCATTGCGTAGATGTTGAATCGTAAGTTGCGGCGCCAACGGATTGCCGTTGGGAGATGCAGCGGCAAGGGAGAAAACGTTGTACGCCATCATTCGTGATCGCGGTATGCAGTACCGCGTACAAGAAGGGCAAGTGCTTGATATTGCCCTGCAAAGTGAAGCAGCAGCAGGGAGCGAAATCGTCATCAGCGAAGTCCTCGTACTCGGTGGTGAAGAGACCGTCGTGGGTACACCCACCGTGGCTGATGCACGCGTCCATGTCAAAGTTATCGGTGCAGTGCAAGATGACAAAATTGTCGTCTTCCACTACAAAAGCAAGAAGCGTATTCGGCGCCGCACCGGGCATCGCCAGGATTTGACGCGTGTGCAAGTCGTCAAAATCGAGGTCGGTCCAGCTGAAGACAAGAAGCCAGCCAAGAAGAGCCGCAGCAAAGCAGCAGCGAGCGCATAACGCATTCATTAGAGGAGAATTGTGTCATGGCACATAAGAAAGGTGTTGGTAGCTCACGCAACGGTCGTGATAGCAACCCCAAAATGCTCGGTGTAAAGCGCTTTGGTGGGCAAGTGGTTGGTGCGGGTGAAGTCCTGATTCGCCAGAACGGCACCAAGTTCAAGCCTGGCCAGAATGTGGGGCTCGGGCGCGACTACACCATCTATTCGATGATTCCCGGCAAGGTTGTCTTCGAGCAATACAGCCGCACCCAGAAGCAGGTGAGTGTGTACGCCGTCGAAGGCGAGAAATAAGGAGTAGTGCGGTGAAGCAGGGTATTCATCCCAAAACATTCCAGACGGTCTACACGTGTGCAGGGTGTGGCACCAAGTGGCCAACAGTTGCCACCAAAGAGTCGTTGCGTCTCGATGTCTGCGCCAAGTGCCATCCTTTCTACACCGGCGAACAGCGCATCGTTGATACCGCAGGCCAAGTTGATCGCTTCATGAAGCGCCTCAAGGCCAGCCAAGACCAACAGGCCGCCAAAAAGAAGTAATCAAACAGACCACGCCCCGCTGGCACTATGCCAGCGGGGCGTGGTCTTTGTGTGGTTTATTACACCAAACCTGAATAGCGAATCGAAAACATTACCACAATCAAGAGCATTCCCCAGAAAGCAATCCGGCGTAGGTCGTGGCTAATCATGCGATACTCACCGGTATAATCGACTTGCTCGGGCACACGGAGCACACGGCGAGTCGTGCGCACCAACCGGGTTGGTTCGCTTTGCGCATCGGCATTGTAAACGTCGACGTTACTGTCTACGCGCATATCAACAACATGGGCTGCGTGTTTGGGTTGCACCGCAGCTGCATCACGAGCCGTCATGCGGCGGCGCTCTGCACGTGAAGGTCGTGCCATACTAGGCTCCATCGTCACAACATGCAAATCCTGCATACTTGGCGTATTATACCATAGAGTGAGAATTGGCTACAACCACGGTGTGTATCGGAGCATATGCGACATGTTTCAACGCAAACCACTCATCCATGCGGGTGCACTTGCACTACTTAGCGGGTTGATTTTTGGAATATTCTGCCTCATTCCTACATCGTACACCGTGGATGTGGGCGGGTACGATAGCGCATATATGCAGGGGTTTTTTGATCAAGAATCAATTCCCACGCAATTCACCCACACTGGCAAGGCCCGCTGGAGTGGAGTAGACGCGGCAATAATACTGCCACAAATCGCAACACCGATGACTGTCACACTACGCGTTATTTCACCGATTCCCAAAACACTTACTATCAGCATCAATGATGGCAGCACGGTTATCCGCCAACCGGTACATGCGCAATGGCAGGATATCGCGTTCCAGATCGCAGATGGTCAACAAAAACCGTTCACCCTCCATACATTACTGCGTAGCGAAGTAGCACCTTGGCAAGCAGGCGATTTCCGCCAGGTCGGAGTACTGGTTGATACGTTCACCGTTACCACACCTGCGTGGAGCATGCCTTATCCATGGCCCATCGCATGGGTGATACTTTGTAGTGTGTTGAGTACGTTCGTCCTGCGCACAACACAGATTCCTGCATGGCATCAATATGTGATGGCAGTCGTCTTTCCCGTCATCTTCGCAGCCGTCACATGGCGCTGGCAATTCTGGTACCCCGTCCCACACGGTACCGCTATTGTCTGTGGCGTGCTTGCAATCGCTCTCTGTGTGCACCATCACCGCCTGATTATCAGTCGATTCAGTTGGTGGGGTGATGCACTTAGTTGGATAACCATTGTGGTGTGGAGCGTGAGTGCAGCAATTGCACAGCGCGCCCATCTCACTCTTGCTGTTCCCGGCGTCGAAAAGGATTTCCGTTCATTCGCTAGTCGCACCGATAGTCTTGCAGATGTGTTTGCCGCAGACCCGTTCTACAACTTTGGCTATCCATTTATTCTGTATACATTACGTCAAATAAATGGCACAACCGCCTTTGACAGCGCCAGATGGTGGAGTGTCTTGATTGCATGTTGTGCATTAGTTGCTACATGGTGGCTGGCCAGATTCCTTTTTGGTCAATATTGGGGTGCCTTTATGACGATAACGGTGGCATCGAGTGCACTCTTTACACAATACGCACTCAGCCTCGGCAGCGACATGACATTCACGGCGCTCACCACACTCGCTTGTGCATTGTTGGTCAGAGCTCCTGCTCGCCCATGGTGGTGTATTGGCGTAGGAGTCATTAGCGGCTTGGCATTCAGTGTGCGGCATACCGGTATCATCCTATTGGCAGTGCTCGTGATTTGGTTCATCATACCGCGTATAGACCGTGCAACTACGGTGAGACAGATTGCCCTGCTGTGCGTTGGGTGGTTGCTAGGAGCTGGCACACAACTGGTGATTAATTATCTCGATACCGGGCAACTTTTATTTAGTTATCAAGCCAAAAACAGCTGGCTTGCCGTCTATGGCAATCTCGATTGGGGACGCTGGGGTGATGTACCAGACAGCATTGGGTTGAGCGAAGTCATTTTTAACGATCCACTGCGCTTTGCAACATCGTGGTGGTACAACATGACTGCAATTTGGGGGAGGAGTAATGCAGCCGATGAACGTGCACTATTCCAACGGCTGCTTAGTTTTCCTGCAAACTGGATGAGCATAGCCGGGATCATCGTATGCATGCAATGGTGGTGGCGATTTGGCATACCACGCACTCACCAATTCATCATCGTGTGGCTCGTCGGATTCATTAGCGTCTCTTCGATGGCGTTCATTTTGCCACGCTTTTTGTTACCACTGGTGTGGGTAGCGGCCTTTTTTGCCACCTGGGTGATGACTCGCTTGACACCAGCACTCCCCACACAGTTACGCATCTGGGTTATTATCGCAGTGCTGTTGGTCCAAAGTGGTGGCGTGCAACTTGGACAATCAACCGTCATCGATGGGCAACCGCGAGATGAACGCAACGTACTTGCGCATGTATCAGCCACGTATCCTGCGGCACGCATTGCGTTTGTGACTGGCCGCGAAAGTCCACTCGGCAAATACTCTGCACTTGCTAACGTGCGCACGTTTCGCACTATCACTGCTCCAGTTGACATCAATGCCCTGTGTCAGAGTGCGCCAACGGTGATTATTTGGTCACGCGAGTTGCAGCCACTGCCACAACGATTTGAGCCACTCTGGCAACAAGATCGGTATGTGGTCGTGAATGGACAATCAGCGTGTGCAGGCACGCCGTAGCTTGGTATAATACCGACAATGCGAATTTGTGCATGAATGCACTGAGGGGGTTGCATGTCAGCGCCACAACAATGGCCATTTACGATTAGTGTGGTTATCCCAGCGCGCAACGAGACGCATACCATTGCCACCGTGGTATCTGGCGTCAAAGCCGTAGTACCTGACGCCGAAATCATCGTTGTTGATGATGCTTCCACTGACGCAACGGCAGATCAAGCGGCGGCGGCGGGTGCGGTGGTCATCCGCCGGCCACACAACATTGGCAACGGCGCTGGCATCAAAACTGGGGTCAGAGCAGCGCACGGCGATGTAGTAGTCGTACTCGATGCTGACGGTCAACACAATCCTGCCGACATGCCCAAGTTGTTGCGCCACATTGGCACATATGACATGGTCATCGGCGAACGCAGTCGGGCTGGGCAACAAAACATGATTCGCTGGTTGGGCAACACACTCCTCAACAAGCTGGGGAGTTATTTGATTGAAATGGATATGCGCGACCTCACCTCTGGCTTTCGCGCCATGCGCCGCGACATCATGCTCGAGTTCTTACACCTGCTCCCTAACAAAATGTCGTGGCCAACCACCAGTGCACTAGCGTTTGGCAAAGCAGGATATCATGTACGCTTCGAGCCAATTGACGTCGCACCACGCCGCACCGGCCATAGCGCACAGAAGCTACTCCGCAACGGGTTTCGCTTTACTGGGATAATTCTCCGCATCACCACACTCTTTGCCCCAATGCGCATCTTTTTTCCGGTGGCGGTAACAATGGGGTTGTTGAGCATCACGTCCTTCTTGGTGAGCTATTTCATCACCGATATTGGCCGCCTGCGTATCCCAAATTCGGCAGTTGCACTCTTTGTGGGTGGCGTAATCATTTTTATGTTTGGTTTACTCGCCGAACAAATTGCCGGCTTGCGCTTCCAGCGTCGTGAGGAGCGTCGTTGATGCGATCTCAGATTACCCGTTGGTTGTTACGTATCATCGGACCACTCTTGTTCATCGTATTTCTCTGGCGCACTGATTTATCCCTATGGTGGAAAGCACTCGCCAATGTTGATTGGTGGCCAGTTGCGCTTTCTCTCGCGTTGATGCCATTCTTTATTATCGTGAAAGCATGGCGCTGGCAAGTCATCATGCGTGAACTCGGATTGACGCCACCGGATGTGTGGCAACTCAGTCGCATTTATACGATTGGCTTGTTTCTCGGTGGCACCACACCTGGGCAGAGTGGTGATTTTGCCAAAGCACTCTACCTACGAGCGCCACACCGCCCCATGCCTAGTCTGTTGTTTAGTATTTTTGTGGAACGGCTCTGCGATGTAGCAGCCATGGCAGTCTTGGCGTTTATTGGGCTTGCCGCATTAGCCGATACGCTCGATGCAGCCAGCAAGGCAACGATTCAACAAACAACTATCACTGTTGCAGTCATCATCTTTGCCATGCTCCCGGTGCTACTCATTCGTCGCAGTCGCAACATCCTCTTTGGAGTGCTTCGGATGGCGGTGCCACGACGCTGGCACACGCGTTACGATGGCATCACACAGCAGTTTGATGCACTCAATATTTCTGCAACCAGTGCAGCCGTACTCGTATTAAGCACCAGTCTATCGGGACTCTCTACGGCGATTCGGATTGCGTTGCTCTTTACGGCCATGGCACTCACCGCGATTCCACTGGCAGCGGTGCTCGGCTCAACTGGCCAAATTGCACTCCTCCAAGCCCTACCGATTAGTGTTTCGGGGATCGGCATCCGTGAAGCAGTCCTAATAGGATTACTCCAAGCGCACGGGTACGCAAGCGCATACGCAATCGCGTTATCGGGGCTCTTTTTGATCATCAATGTCGAACACATTATCGTCGGATTTCTGGTGTCGCTCCGCCACCCAATTCCCACTGGAACAGATGATCATGCATAATCACCTGCGAATATTCACACTGCTCGCCATTGCATGGCTGTGCGTGGCATGCAGCATGCCACAGCGTTATCAAGGCAACAACACACAGTTTGGTGTGACATTAACGCTCAACGCACCACCAATCGTAAACGTATCACAGAGTGCCAACATCGTCATCACCAAAGACGGCACCCGTATCACTGCGAACAACGTCTATTGTGATTTACAAATGCCTGGCATGACCATGGGGAGCAACCGTCCAATCGCCGAAAACCTCGCAGATGGGACACACACGTGTGGGGTACTTTTTACCATGTCTGGTGAATGGGTCGTCATCGTCCATGGTACATACCAAGGTACAGATTTTGCAGTGACTATCCCAGACATCATGGTGAGTGAATGAGTGCAGCGAATTAATCGCCAAACACGATGCCAATCCCTTTAGAGGTTCGTACCAGATCACTGTGTGGTCGGATTGTTTTGAGGTGGCTCACTGCTTCTGCAATTGGCACCGTGGTAATGTCTTGAGCACTCAATGACACCATCTCACCAGTGATGCCCTCGTGTATGGCACGCACCGCTGCTGCACCGAAACGGGTCGACAAAATTCGGTCATACGGCGTGGGAGTGCCACCACGCTGGAGGTGGCCGAGCACCACACATCGCGCTTCTTTGCCAGTCAAGGCTTGGAGCTGGTCAGCAACGGCCTGCCCTACACCACCTAGACGATTACCCGAGTAAATTGGCTTGCCACCTTTGGGGAAGGCTCCTTCGGCGGCCACAATGATATATGACGTATACCCGGCTTCTTCGCGTTTGGCCACGTGTTCGGCAATGTTGTTGATGTCAAATGGAATTTCAGGAATGAGAATCGCATCAGCACCACCAGAAATCCCACAGTGCAATGCAATCCAGCCCACATGGCGCCCCATGACTTCGAGCACCATGACACGATTATGACTCGCCGCAGTCGTATGCAATCGGTCAAGTGCCTCAGAGGCCACTTGAATGGCAGTATCAAAGCCAAAGGTGCGATCAGTACCGGCCAAGTCATTGTCGATGGTTTTGGGCACACCAATCACTGGTGCACCCATTTTGCTCAACTCGAGGGCAATTGCATGAGTTCCTTCGCCACCTATCGTAATCAACCCAGACAAGCCCAGCGCGATGATATTGTTGTAGGCCTCGAGATAGGGGTCATCGACGGCACCAACAACACGTGGACCATTGAAGTGCCCGCGGTTCGTGGTACGCAGAATGGTGCCACCAACTGACAACAGATCTTTCACATCTTCGTCTGTGAGCGGCCGCAATCGTGGGGTACCGAGCAAGCCTTCAAAGCCATCTTCAACACCGAGCATTTCATAACCGAGTGTTTCGCCCATCTTGACCGCAGCACGAATCACCGCATTAAGCCCTGGCGCATCACCACCACTTGTGAGCATGGCAATTCGTTTGCGTGGCTGTTGAGCAGTCATAGGAGTTCCTTTCTTGGCGCGTGTCATGTGTACCCTCCCAATCAGCTGGTTGGCGACACTGCCAAGACCAATGTACTGGAATCAGTCATTCTGGCGCCGATTATACGCTGATTCAACTGATTATGCAAGCATGTCCGCAACTGCACGGAGATGCGGTAATTCTATCCAACGTCGTGCATGGGGTGGCACATCAACGTGTTCGTGCTGCCACGTCAAATGATAAGGCACGTGGATGGCTTGCGCACCGATTTCAATGACTGGCAATATATCCGAACGCAGTGAATTGCCTACCATCACAACCTCCGCAGGGTTGATGTCGTACCGGCGAAAGAGTCTTGCATAGGCAGCTGGCGTTTTGTCGCTCACTACATCTATATGTGTGAAATATTCTGCCAAGCCTGATCGAGCAATTTTTGCGTCCTGGTCAAACAAATCACCTTTGGTAATCAGCATCAACGTGTAGCGAGTTGCGAGCTCTGGGATCACTGATTCCACATACGGTAACAGCTTCAACGGAGCATGGACCATCGCACGTGCCAAATCAATGATTTGACCGATTTCTTTTCCGGTAATTTGCCCATTGGTTATGTCAATTGCAGTTTCAATCATTGACAAGGTAAACCCTTTGATGCCGTACCCAAAATACGCGATATTGCGTTGCTCGGTATCATAGAGTTCTTGGGCATCCCAATCCGGTCGATAGCGATGCAACAGCGTCACATACTGTGCTTGAGCAGCCACAAACAAATCCTCATTTGCCCACAACGTATCGTCAGCATCAAATGCCACAACGGTGACTGGTCGCATCGCAATTACTCCTTCTGTCTGTTACAAAGTATAGCACTTTACCGATTCTGTTGGCGCAACATCTCTATAAAAAGACCACATTTGTGGATTGAGCAATCGCTATGCTAGTAATATGTACCTTTTACGTAAAAGGAGTGAATATGTCTCACAAAATATGGCATCTTGCCATTGTTGTTTTTATGGTGAGCCTACTGATACCAGCCAGTCAGAGCCACGCTGCTGGGGCGATGTCAGTCAGTAATGAAATGAGCACGGGCACGAGATTCGTGGATGTGGCAATTGGTGACAACCATACATGCGCCTTGAAAGCCAACGGTACAGTCATGTGCTGGGGGTACAACGGCGATGGTCAACTCGGGATTAACGACTCGCTCTTGCGATTTAGTGCGTATCCTATGGACGTCGTTGGGTTGAGTGACGTGGTTGCGCTGAGTGCCGGCGGCAACATGACATGTGCCATCCTACGCAATGCCAGCATGGCATGCTGGGGGACGGGCTACCATACCACGAGTACCAACATGGAAACACGCTGGGCTCCGACGGTGATTACAGGCATGCGCGATGTGGTCAATATCGCAGTCGCGCCACTTGGGGTCTGTGCCAAACTCACCCAAGGCTCGGTGGTGTGTTGGGGGTACAATGCGATGAGTTCTGATTTTTGGATGCCGATTCCGGCGAGTGGCACAAATAGCACCTATTACCCACGCGTCTATGCGCAAGGCGATGTCAAAGCGTTTGCAATTCGCAACGTTTCGTACATGGATACAAACCGGCGTTTTTGTCAGCTGCGCTACGACGGGAGGCTGTCATGCGGTGGCTCAAATTTCCAAGACCAGCTTGGTGTTGGATTTATTGCAACATACAATCACAACATGTTTGCGGTGCTGGGGCTCGGCAATTACGTGAGCAAGTTTGCCTTAACTGCACAAGGTGGATGTGCAGTCCTCACAGATCAGACAGTGAGCTGTTGGGGTGGTACGTTTGGGACGCCGGCGGTCAACTATCCCGTCCCAGAGCCGATGGCAGATGTGGTTGGGTCAGCGGCCAATCGACTCTACTTTATCGGTGTATCTGGCAAAGTCTATGCAGTCGGTGACAACACGAACGGGATACTCGGCATCAATAGTCTGATTAATCCGTGGAACACGCTGACAGAGATTCCCGAGTTGTTTGCGGCCAAGCGCGTAGTTGGTCCAGACGTATCACCGAATCAACATGGCTGTGCGGTGCTGGCTAATGGACGGGTGCGGTGTTGGGGGCATAATCCGTGGGGGCAACTAGGCAACGGCACACAGAGTGGCTCATATGTGCCAATCAATATTGCGTTACCTGGTGAGCCTGTCATCAACGCAGTGACCACCAATGAAGACACGATGAGTGATTTGATCAAGGTACGTCGTCATCCAGAGGATGGTGCAGAAACTGCATACATGCGCATTACGCGGGTCATTGGTGGCACGCTCTTTCGTGCTGATGGCGCGACGCCAGTACCTGTTGGCAGCTATTTACCTGTGAGTGAAACAGAGCGTGGTCTACGCTTTTTGCCGAGCCCAGACGTAAATGGGGTGAATGCAGGAGCCGTAGCCGTCCAAGCATCCACCAAGCCCAATATCACAGGTGTGAGTCCAACAGTGGTAACCGCAACAGTGACGATTAACGCGTTAGCGGATGCACCACTGATTAGTCAGGCACTTACCGATGAAGACACACAGTCGTATGATGGGCTAGTCGTGAACCGCAATCCAGTCGATGGTGACGAAGTCACACATATCATCATTGCTGGATATAGTGGTGGACAACTCTACATGCCCAACGGTACAACCGTACTGCCGGTGGGGAGCGTGATTGATATTACGACGGCTGGGTATGGCTTGCGCTTTACTCCTGAAGCAAATCGCACCACACCCGCGAGTGTTACCGTCAAAGCAGCCACATCTGCGGCGGGTGATGGAGCAAGTGCTGCTGCAACTGCGACAGTTTCAATTCGACCAATCGTCGATGGGGCGCCCGTACTGAGCGGTGCGACGACCAAAGAGGACGAAATGAGTCGTGCGGAGATTGTGATTACTCGGAATGCAGTAGATGGTGACGAAGTGCGCTTCTTCCGCGTGTTCACGAATTTACCTGGACGGCTCTACCTAAATGATGGCGTCACGATGGTCACCAATGGGGGCTTTGTGACAGCAGCAGCAGCAAATGCCGGGTTGCGCTTCCGGGCCAACCCACATGTCTTTGGCACCTTTACATTGCAGGCACAAGCTGCAATATCACCCACGGTCGAAGGCGTAGGTGGCGATATTGCCACGAGTACGCTGGTGGTAACTGCGGTACCTGACATGCCAAGCATAAGCACAACGGCTGTCGATGAAGGTGCGATTTCGCAGAATGGTCTCGTTGTGTTACCGAGTCAGTATGACGGCACTGAAATTACTCACTTCCGGATTGCGAGCATCATCGGTGGTACCCTCTATTTACCAGATGGCATCACCACGCTGGCAGTGGGGCAATACATTTCCACGAGTCAAGGTGCAGCCGGTTTACGCTTTGGAGCTCCGCTTGCATCCATGGGGAACGGACAGATCGAAGTACAAGCAGCCACCGCTGCGAATCCGGCAGCAACGAGTGCAATACGTGCAAGTGCGCTTGTGAGAATCAATGATCGCACTCCGCCCATGTTGGCATTACCGTACGATATGATTCTCGATGCATATTACGACAGTGGCACTGCAGTCACGTTCAATGTGAGTGCCAGTGATCTCCGTGACGGCGATGTCATTGTTACATGCGACAAGAACTCCGGCATCGTATTGCCTGTTGGGGTCAACACGATTCGCTGTAGTGCACAAGACAGCAGCGGTAATGTGGCAACTGCTTCATTTACTGTGGTCATCCAAAAAGTAGCCCCCGCCGTATTGTTGAGTCCCGTTGACACGGTATCTTCACGTGATGTTTCATTGCGTTGGAGCCTTGCAAGTGCGGTCGCACTGCCCTACAAATACGAGGTACAGCGCCGTGCATTGCCGAGTGGCGAATGGGTGACTGTCCTACGTGAAATCACCAACCGTGATGCACTTGTACGAACCATAGGCGAACTCAGCTATGCATTCCGCGTGCGTGCATATTTGAGTGATGGCACACAAGGTGCATGGTCGAACGTGGTGAATACGACTATCGATGAAACTCCACCAGTCATCCAAGCATTTATTAATCGTGGGCAAAACACGGGTATCAGTGCTGAAGCAACAACATCTAATCGGGTGCGCCTAAGTCTCACAACAAGCACCAGTGACCCAGCAGTAATGTGGCGTTGGAGCGAAGATGGCACAGCGTTTAGTCCATGGTTTGCGATGACATCACGGTATGATATTACACTGGCTGATAGTGATGGCTACAAAGAAATTCGCATCGAAGCGCGTGATCGAGTCGGCAATGTGGCCACCACCTTTGCTGGGATCATCGTCAATCGCACGAATGGGAATGCTTATGCGGTGAGCATCAATAATGGCGATGAGTTCACCAACGTGGATACTGTGAATCTGGCAATGAATGTGCCAAGTAGCACGTTCCCACCCATTGCAGAAATGCAAATTAGCAGTTCGGGTAGCTTTGAAAGCAGTGTATGGGAACCGTTTGCACTCGGACGGGCATGGCAGTTCATGGATACATCAACCAGCATCTATCGCATCTATGTACGCTATCGTAATGTAGATGGTGCGATTACCCAGATCGTCAGCGATGATATCTTGATTGACCGTTCTGCGCCATTTGCGTCTTTGAGTGTCCGTACAAGCAATGGACAAGCACAAATCACCGTCAAAGGCACAGATCGGCCAACATCCGCAAGCTATGGCTCAGGAATTGTGAGCATGCAAATCGCACCAGCAAACGAATTTAGCAATGCAACATGGCAAACGTTTGCAACAAACACACAGCTGCGAACCACGAGTGCAAGCATCTACGCACGCTTTCGCGATAAAGCAGGTAATGTAAGCACCGTCAGTTGTATTACGATTACATCGCAACAATGCACGCCTGAGCAAAGCATCATTGCAAATACCGCCCCAAGCATGACGATCATCAAGCCATATCGGCTAAAGACCAACGGCTACGTGATTCTGGATGCACTCACCATTGTGAGTAGTGATAGAGAAACATCCTCCAACCAGCTTGTATACATTCTGCAGGCCGAACCCGTCAACGGATGGATGCTTTATAATGGGCAACGCATGAGCAATGGCACGCGTTTTACACTTGCAGACTTGCAACGCAAACGTATTGTCTACCGCCAAAACGGTAGCAGCAACGAGCACGACCGCATCATCATACAAGTCAGTGATGGTTCGTTGACCTCTGAAGCCAGCACAGTGTGGTTCCTGCTTGATGGTGTGGCTGATCCAGAACCCACCGCCACACTCCCTGCCACGGCAACAGCGACTCAGGTACCGACATCGACTGCTACGGCAACACGCACACAAACTGCGTCGCGGACGGCAACTCGTAGCAGAACCGCAGTCCCAACTCGCACTGCGACACGCACTCGCACTGCAACCCGCACTGCAACAGCCTCACCGATGA
The DNA here is from genome assembly GCA_046303375.1 of Roseiflexaceae bacterium. Lineage (GTDB taxonomy): Bacteria > Chloroflexota > Chloroflexia > Chloroflexales > Roseiflexaceae > UBA965. Next base: position 14,018 of record JBKCGB010000078.1, on the reverse strand, counting down.
AACAACCCCTCCCAACCGCTACACCACGACGGTAATCAACTCGTTCCCAGCGCAAGTCGCATGACTTGCGCTGGGATACTTGCATTTATTACATTATGTAGTATTATTATGTGTAAGACTCACACTGGGCAGAGGAGTGAGGATGGACACAATAGTACTTCATCTCATACCAATTGTTTTTACCATGCTGGCACTTGGGCATGTGCGGTCACTCGCTGGTCGGCGTAGCCCAATGCGCGAGGGGCTGACCACGGCGGGTGCGGTCATCATCATCATCGGACTCACCAGCAAGTCCATTTTGATGGCATTAATGACGCGTGGCATCGCAATTACAACCGACGGCATGGGCATCGTCTATGCAGTGTTGGCTGCAGGGTTTGTTTTGTTGATGTATGGTTTTGTAGGGTGGGATCGTATGACGTTAACGCGGCCTGGTTGGACGAAGCCGTTATTGACCATTGCTATCCTCGAATGTACGTTTTTTGTGAGCAAACACTTCTATCCTGAATGGTGGATTATCGAGCCAATCAGCGTTGTAGTAGGAAGCCTGATTATCATGGATCTCCTCCTACTTGGGTATACATTGCGGCAGCGCTATTTCATCGCATCACCGTTTATCGTGTTACATATGGCATCTATAATAATCAACACGTTAATCGAGATACAAGGATATGCATATACGAGTGTTATCCAAGGTGTGGTATTGACTGCTTCGACGAGTGCATTGCTCTTTTATATCATCATGCGACTCATCGAACGCCACACCTATCGTGGACGCATGCTGATTGTATGAATAGGTGTGTCACATTTGACTTTTCAAAGCGTTTCGGCTATACTCACAACTCGTAAGTAACGAAACGCGCAATGAGCGACGTACTTGCCGGAGTGGCGGAATGGCAGACGCGATGGTCTCAAAAACCATTGAGGGCAACTTCATGTGGGTTCGACTCCCACCTCCGGCACCACTGAATTCGGGGCGTGGCTCAGCCTGGTAGAGCGCAGCGTTCGGGACGCTGAGGTCGGAGGTTCGAATCCTCTCGCCCCGACCATGATGATAACCGGCTCCTACTAAGGAGTCGGTTTTTTGTTTGCAAAGCGAGGCACGTTGCATGCACACCCCCAATCGCAATTTTTGGTTACTGGCTGCTCTGCTCGGGCATAGTGCATGGGGCGTCTACCCTGTGCTGGCGCGGTATCTACAAATTGATGCAAACCTACCTGGACTAACGCTGCTTATTGTGGCGAATGGCACTGCGATGCTTGTGATGATGGCCGTGGTGTGGTGGCGCGGTGAGCTTGGGCAATTGTGGATTCGTGCTGGCTGGAGTGTTGCGTTCTTTGCTGCTGCGAGAGCGATTACCAACGTCCTTGCAGCACGATATGCACCTGCAGCGCAAGTCACACTCATTGGGTTACTGACGCCTCCGCTTGTTGCGATTATGGGGTATTTTTGGTTTGAAGACCCACCACCACCACGTACCGCATTAGTGCTTGTCGTTTCATGTTTTGGTGCAATCGTTATGTTGAGTGGCGACATCCAGCAGGCAGATTTTTGGCAAACCGGCAGCACAAGTAGTTGGGTTGGCGTGGTACTCGCTAGCTTGAGTAGCGTGCTCCTCGCGCTTTACATGCTGATGGTACGGCGGACATCCAACGCAGGCATATCAAGCGAGGCAACGTTTCTCCTACAACTCATTGCAGTCGTCGCAAGTGCATTGGTGCTGAGTAGCGCACAAGGTGATGAATGGACCGCCTGGCAGAGCATCTCGACACGCCATATCATCGCATTAGGAATCTTTGCATTTGTGATTGTAATTGGGGCGAATTTGTTGCAAGTGTATACGCTCCGTACGCTTGGTGCGCCACTCGTCACATCCGTGCAAGCATGGCGCTTACCAATGGCCACAATTGTGGCTGGTTTGGTGTTGGGCGAATGGTTGACGAGTGCAACTGAATACATTGGGGCAGGTATTACCGCAGCGAGTGTGACGTGGTATTTGCTCCAGCAACGGCGCAACAACGCTTGACCCTCGTCTCATAGGGTGCTATAGTACGAACGATGGCTCTGTAGCTCAATTGGATAGAGCGCCACCCTCCGGAGGTGGAGGTTGCTGGTTCGATTCCAGTCGGAGTCACCACAGGATGCGCCCTGCAGATGGTACATACCATTTCTGTTGGGCGCGTCGTGATTTACGAAAGGAAACACCCACAGATGATTGATGCACGTGGACTTTATAAACAATTCGGTGACGTTGTCGCCGTACAAGATCTCGATATTCATGTGCAAGCGGGGAGTGTATATGCACTGCTGGGCCCAAACGGTGCAGGCAAAAGCACAACCATCAACATGCTCACCACGTTGCTCCAACCAGACCGTGGGCAGATAACCATTGCAGGACTCTCCATACCTCAAAACGCTGCTGCAATCCGCCGGATGATCGGCGTAACCTTTCAAGATTTAGTCCTTGATCGCGATTTAACGGGGCGTGAATCATTGGATTTCCATGGACGCTTATATGGACTCGATTCCCAGACGCGACGCACCCGAATCCACGAACTCCTCGAACTCGTAGAACTGAGTGGTGCCGCAGACCGCCTGACTGGCACATATTCAGGGGGGATGCGCCGTCGTCTCGAACTCGCACGCTGTCTGATGATGCATCCTCAGATTCTCTTTCTCGATGAGCCCACCCAAGGACTAGATCCACAGCACCGTGCCATGATATGGGAATACTTGCGGACACTGCAACGCACACGAGGTATGACCGTCGTGATTACTACGCATGCCATGGACGAAGCCGAACTTCTGGCAGACTACGTTGGCATTATTGATCATGGTCGCATGGTGACACACGGCACCGTGAATGCACTCATCAGCCAATTTGGTGATGATATTGTGCGGATGCGTATGCCTACATTTCCAACGGTGACATGGGATGTGTACCCGTGGGTTACACAGGCCCACTGGGTCAACCAAGAACTGCTCGTCGGCGTAGACAATGGCGCACGTCGTTTGCCTGAGCTGCTCGATATTGTACGGAGCCATGGGGCGCAGGTGGTCGAAGTAACCATGCAACGACCGCATCTTGGTGATGTGTTTTTGCGCACTACGGGCAGAGCACTGCGTGACGAGGTAACACAATGATACATGCAACATACGCCATCTGGTTGCGCCATATGCGCAAATTCTTGCGCAACCGCGAAGAACTCGGCGGCTTGCTCATTCAACCCATATTGTGGGTTGGACTTTTTGGTGTGGGCATGGGACGCATGCTCGCCACCCAAAACGACTATCTCAGCTTCATGTTACCGGGCATCCTGGCACTTACTGCCCTGGGTGGCGCAGCAGGTGGGGGCATGATGTTTCTGGATGAACGTCTGCGTGGCATCATGCGCGAATACATGGTGGCTCCTATCCCACGCCTGAGCATCTTACTCGGACACATGCTTGCCACTGTCAGCAAGGCATTCTTTCAAATCACGATTGTTTGTGCAATCGGCGTGTTAGCCGGTGCAACATTCCCGAATTCTATGGGAGAAATTGCACGTGGATTCATTGCATTGCTGTGTTTCACACTCGGATTTTCCGGGATTGCACTGGCTGTTGCCAGCCGTTCACGGAGCATCATGGGCTATCATGGCATGATTTTTCTTTTCAATTTACCGCTACTTTTTGCGTCAAATGCCTTGTATGAACTCGATAGCGCACCCACATGGATGCAATGGGTGGCACTATGCAACCCGGCAACCTGGCTGATTGCTGTGATGCGTGGTAGTGAATCAGCATTGGTGTACCTGAGCGGGCTAGTCATTTTTGCAGTGTTGGGCACATGGTTTGCGTTGCAACGCTTTCAACAACTCACAAAATAGCGTGCACACGGTGACAGATTCAATTACAATATTGATAGCACATTTGTGCACATAGATGAAGGTAACTCTTTATGTCTCGAGATAGTATCGTTATCCGTGGCGCCCGAGAGCATAATCTCAAGGGTGTGGATATCGCAATTCCACGCGATAAACTTGTCGTACTGACCGGTGTGTCTGGTTCGGGCAAATCGTCTCTCGCCTTTGACACACTCTATGCTGAAGGGCAACGCAGGTATGTTGAGTCGCTGTCGGCATACGCCCGCCAATTTCTGGGTCAACTCGAAAAGCCCAAAGTAGATTATATTGGGGGATTATCACCAGCGATTGCAATCGAGCAAAAGAGTGCGTCCAAAAATCCCCGCTCAACGGTGGGCACCGTGACTGAAATATACGATTACTTGCGCCTGTTATACGGCAGAGTAGGGACACAACACTGTCATGTGTGTGGTCAACCAGTGGCATCACAGAGTCCCGAACAGATGGTCGATCGTGTCCTCACGTTTGCGGCACATACACGGTATATGGTGCTCGCACCGTTGGTGTCACGGCGCAAAGGCGAATATAAAGACGTCTTCAATGATGCACGTGCCGAAGGATTCACGCGTGTGCGTGTCGATGGCGAAATCATGGATCTCCAGAGCGAGATCAAGCTCAACAAAAAAGTCAAACACTCCATTGAAGTCGTGGTTGACCGATTGGCAGTCCCTGAACATGATGATGCGTCTGTGGGAGTCACTGGCAGTGGCAAAGCGAGTGCAAATGTGCAGAGTCCATGGGACGCCTATGTGACCAGATTGACCGACGCCATCGAGCTCGCAGTACGTACCGGCGAAGGAGTGTGCGTGATTAGCATCGTTGACCAACCCGTCACTGATGCCCCTGCCACAACCGACAAAGAATTCATCATGAGCGTCGAAAACACCTGTACTACGTGTGGCATTTCGTTTAGCGAGTTGACACCACAAATGTTCTCGTTTAATTCGCCACAGGGTGCCTGTGCAGATTGTACGGGCTTGGGTACTCGCATGGAAGTAGACGAACGGTTGCTCGTACCAAACCACGATATTTCGATACATGACGGAGCAGTCACGTATTGGGGGGAATTACGCAAAAAGAAAGATGGCTGGGGATACAAGTCGTTGCAAGTCATTGCAGCACACTTCCAGATTGACCTCGATGCGCCATGGAAAGCGCTGAGTGAGCAAGCACGGAGTGTGATTATCAACGGCAGCGGGAAAGAGCGTATTCAATTTAGTTGGAACAACGAAGATAGCGGTTCTCGTGGTGTTTTTATGCGCACATGGGAAGGATTAGCCAGCGAAATCCGCCGACGCTATCACCAAACGGGTAGCGACATGAACCGCGAATACTACACCTCATTTATGAGTGAACAACCGTGCCCAACGTGCAATGGTGCACGCTTACGTGCCGAAAGTCGAGCCGTACGCGTAGGTGGGTGGTCATTGAGTGACGTGTGTACGCTCAACGTCAGTGATGCACACGCGTGGGCGATGGCATTGGCGGCGCCACAGCTCGGTGCATTGCATCAGCGCGCAATAACACCACTCAACGGTAATGCGTTGACGATTGCACACGACATCTTGAAAGAAATCCAAGAGCGGCTCGGATTTCTGTTGAATGTTGGCCTGCATTATTTGACCATGGCCAGAGCCGCACCAAGTTTATCCGGTGGTGAAGCACAACGCATCCGTTTGGCTTCTCAAATAGGTTCAGGCTTGGTCGGTGTCATGTACATCCTCGATGAACCAAGTATCGGCTTACATCAACGAGACAATCGTAAACTCCTCAACACGCTCATCAAGTTGCGTGATTTGGGCAACAGCGTCATCGTGGTTGAGCATGACCTTGAAACAATGCAGGCCGCAGATTTCTTGATTGACTTTGGACCAGGAGCAGGGGTCAAAGGTGGACAAGTTGTGGTTGCGGCAACACCCGCAGAGGTTGCAGCCCACCCATCATCACTCACCGGAGCGTACTTATCAGGCAAACTACAAATTTCCACTCCTACGCAACGCCGCCTCGGCAACGGGCAGCGGGTTGAGATGCACGGCGCTACCATGAACAATCTGCGCAACGTGAGCATTGCATTTCCATTAGGTACATTTGTGGCAGTCACAGGTGTCTCTGGATCGGGCAAATCATCACTCATCAATGGCACGCTCTATCCTACCTTGGCCAACCGGTTGAGTCGAGCCACACTGAGTGCGGGACCGTTGCAGCACATCACCGGTCTCGAGCATCTCGACAAAGTGATTGATATTGATCAGCAACCGATTGGACGTACTCCACGCTCAAACCCTGCCACATATGTCAAATTATTTGATCACATCCGTGATATATATGCACAGACGCCAGAAGCCAAAGTCCGTGGATACGATGTTGGACGTTTTTCATTTAATACCAAAGGTGGGCGCTGCGAAGCATGCGAAGGTGCAGGGGTACAACTCATTGACATGCAGTTTTTGGCGGATGTTGCTGTGCGTTGTGAAGTCTGTAAGGGCAAGCGCTACAACCGTGAAACACTCGCTGTGAAATACCGTGGCAAAACAATTGCCGATGTACTCGAGATGGATGTGCAGACAGCGCTTGAATTCTTTGCACATATCCCACGTATTACACGCATCCTGCACACGCTGCATGATGTCGGGCTCGACTATATTGCACTCGGACAAGCTGCCACCACACTCTCAGGTGGTGAAGCGCAACGTATCAAACTGTCGCGTGAATTAGCACGCATTGACACAGGGCGGACGATTTACATTCTCGACGAGCCAACCACCGGGTTACACTTTGCCGATGTACAACGGCTCCTGAATGTACTCCATCGCTTGGTAGATGCTGGCAACACGGTACTGGTCATTGAGCACAACCTCGACGTCATCAAGACTGCTGATTGGATCATTGACATGGGACCCGAAGGTGGGAGTGGGGGTGGCAACGTGATTGCGATGGGTACACCTGAAGCTGTCGCCACTGTTGCTGCATCACACACAGGGTATTTTTTACGTGAACTGTTGCCTGGAGTACAATAGTCACATAGCGATTAACACAAAGGAATACACCGTGTCAGAACGTGCCAAAGTTGGGCTCGCCTTGTTTGCGACGTACACCATCTGGGGGTCTACCTATCTCGGCATGAAATTTGCGCGTGATAGCTTTCCACCACTGCTCATGGCATTCATGCGCTTTGGGCTGGCTGGGAGCTTGATGTTTGTTTTTGCCCTCTTTGAGGGCAAAAAACTACCCACACGACGCGAGTTTTTGGGCGGGATGGGGATTGGAATGATTCTCCTCGGCCTGGGGAATGGCGGCGTCGTACTCGGGCTCGGCTATATTTCGACAAGTCTGACCGCATTAATTCTCGCTAGTTCGCCCATTTGGGCAGCACTTTTTGCCGGCTTTTGGGGCGAGTGGCCGAGCCGACGCGAAATCATCGGGTTGATGATTGGGTTTCTTGGTGCTGCCATACTCAGTCTCGATGGGCACGTTCAGGCTTCTCCACGTGGCTTCGTTCTACTTATCGTTGCAGCGATGGGTTGGGCACTTGGCACCGTCTTGATTCCCAAAGTAGCCCAAGCATCCGGCATGATGGGGAGTGCCGTACAAATGATGGGAGCAAGCACCGTACTGTTGATGGGCGGACTTGCCACCGGCGAATCACTGACACAGATGCCTACTGCGACGTCGCTCTATGCATTTGCGTATCTGGTTATTTTTGGTTCCTTAATCGGATATACGGCATACTCATACCTCGTGCCACGGGTTCGTCCTTCGTTGGCGATTTCATCATCATACGTTAACCCGATGATCGCCGTGTTATTGGGATTTTTCATCAACAACGAAACGATTAGCCCGTACATGATGGCAGCACTACCATTGATTATCGGCGGAGTACTCCTCATGGCACGGGCTAAAACACAGAAACCAGCTACTGTTCAAGCAGATGTGGCAACGGTCTAATCACGCGTACAATTAGTTCCCGCGTTGCACTATCCCATCAACTACGCGGAAGGCATTGGCCATGATGGTCAGAAATGGGTTGAAACCACCATTTGTGACGTGAAGTGAGCCATCAGCCACATAGATGTTGCGGATGCCGTGTATTTTGCCCCACCGGTCGGTAACAGACGTTGCAGGATCATCGCCCATACGGCATGTCCCGGCCTGGTGCTGACTAGCACTCAATCCCAGGGTGGGTGGCGTACCCCACCAGCGCGTCACCCCTGCAGCTTCGATCCATTCGCGGGCCCGCTCAAACATGAAAGCTGCAGTACGGATCGATTCAGGGTGTGTGGTACCAGAGAGCCGTGCGACTGGCAAGCCAAAGCGGTCACGTACACGAGGATCCACGGTCACTCGACTATCTGGGCTGGGGATATCTTGGATGGGTCCAGTAACATCGATGAAGCGTGGGTATGCATAGCGCATAAAATCTTTGGCCGCTTTACCCCAGCGTGGTACATCGGGTGGCAAAAATCGCTTCCAGAAGATGATTGGAAGTGTGATGAACTCATCGGCGAGCATACCACCACCAATGATGTCTGGATTACCATGATTAAATTGCGTAGTACAGATACTCACACCCGGGCCTTGATGATCGATGACTGCATCAGGGAGTAGCCCAATGGCACGCGGGTAAACGTGCCCTTGCAGATGTCGTCCCAGTTGGTCAGAATGATTGCCTATCCCATTTGGATGTGCGCTAGTCGCGGAATTCAAGAATAAACGAGCAGTTTCGATGGCACCCGCAGCTACAATAACGATGCTCGCTGTGGCGTGATGCTGCGTACCAGTCGCATCGACATAGGTGACCCCTTTGGCAGTCTGTGCATTGTCCATGTCGATGCGCAACACGTGTGCGTCAGTGAGTAAGGTACAATTCCCTGAGGCAATTGCACGTGGTACCATGGTATTTTGTGTACCGTTTTTGGCATCAACATGGCAGGCAAACCCCACACAGAGCGTACAGCCAGTGCAGGCTGGACGGCCTTGATACGGGCGCGTATTAATTGCGAGCGGCGGTGTGAAATGGCGCCACCCAAGCTTGTGTGCTGCTGCCTGTAACACGCGTCCACGGGTGGTCAAATCAACGGCAGGCATTGGGTATGGTTTAGCACGAGGCCACACTGCAGCAGACGTTTCACTGTCACCTGCAATGCCAATTTCGTGCTCAGCACGCTCATAGTAGGGAGCCAAATCGGCATATTGAATTGGCCAATCAGCCAGTGAGCTGCCTTTTGGCACACCATATCGTGAGGCCATGGCAAAATCATCGGGCAGAAAGCGCCATGCTTGACCACCGTAGACAACTGTACCACCGCCAACAGTGACCGCATTATTGTGATACTGCCCCTCGTGCGGTTGCACCACATGCGACTGCTGTTGCGCATCGACAAATACACGGGGATTGCCTGGGCCGGGTCCCGTGTTTTGCCCATACTGTGACAAGCGGTGATTGCGCAGATGATCGGTTTGTTCCGTCGCAAATGAATGTGGTTTGCCACGTTCAAGCAACAACACACGCGCGCCGGATTCACTGAGGAGTGCCGCAGCAATCCCTCCACCAGCTCCGGCCCCAATTACAATTGCATCATAGTTCATCGACGTTCCTCAAATCCAATCATGCGCCAACTCACCATGTCAATATTGCCACCTTGGCGAGGATCTGCATAGAATCCCTCGGCACAGTGTTCAGCAATCAATGCAATAATCTGTGCACCACTCAACGATGCCATAATTACACTGAATTCTTCGGTCATGTGTTGGAGCAATTCATCAGCATCATCCGCAGACAATCCGCCAAAAGCGCACTGATGTTGTTGCTGTGCATGCTGGTTAATGGCATCGAGGAAGGCAATATATGTGGGAGCATATCCACATCCATCGTGCTGCAAAAAATGAATCAGGTAGCGATCTACGCCAGCATCCAGCCCACCAGGTGCATCATCACGGGGAATCATGCGATCAACCACGGCACGCAACGTCGCATACTGCAATGCATCTAACATTTGAATCCTCGCTCCTGTGTATTCGTGCCCCTATAATACCACACCCCCTGTACACAAACGTACAGGGGGTGTGGCGCAGGAAGTGCTTGATTAGCGGGTACGGGTGGGCACCACTGAACGTGTCAACGTCGGCGACGGTGTCGTCGTCTTGGTGTTGGATGGTGTAAGCGAGCGCACAATACGTGTCAGCGACGCTGTCTGTGTGATGATTGGCGTACGTGTGGGTGTACGCGACACCAATGCTCTAAACAACCCAGAGCCAAACGTAGTGATTGTACCGTCACGTTGCATGACCACAGTATTCACGTTGGCAGCAGCGACCATGACTGCATCAACCATATCAACCGGGAAGTTGCGTACTCCGAAGTTGGTGGTACCCCAACCGACGATATTTCCTTCGAGTGTGAGCGCCACCGAATACTCTTGACCGGCCGCAATCTGAACAACGTCTGTGAGTGTACGCGGTACGTTGATTTGCCCTGACTTGTTGTTGCCCCACGCAACCACACGACCATCATCGATGAGCGCCAAACTGTGATTAAAGCTGGCCGCAATTGCTACCACATTTGTGAGCCCACGTGGGACATCAGTAGCACCATCGCCTGAGTGACCCCATGCTATGACCGTACCATCATCTCTGAGTGCTAACATATGGCGGAACCCGACTGCAACGGAGATAACATTGCGTGCCGTCCGTGGAATGTTGCGCTGACCATCAACCATCAAGCCCCATACCACCACGGTGCCGTCATTCTTGACAGCTGCAGCTGAACGCCCAGAGGCAGAAATGGCTTTGACGTTGCTTTGGGCAGCGAGCGGAATCGAGCCTTCGCCAAAGTCGTTGGAGCCCCACGAGTAGACGCGCCCGTCGATGCCAAGTGCATACGCCGACGTGTGACCAGCGGCTACATCCTCGAAACGCATGGTGCGCAACGACGCGGGAATCGAGGTCTGACCATGACGATTATCACCCCATGCCACTAGCGTGTCATCATCGAGAAGTGCAATAACATACGAGTTACCAACTGCGACTTTCTTGAATGACCCGGATGGCGGAGATGGCGTAAAGGTACGGCTTGGTGTATACGTGTTTTCTGGTGTGTCAGATGGTGTGTACGTATGTGTCGCCGTATTCGTATTAGTAGGAGTCGCGGTATCCGTTGGCGTCACCGTATCTGTTTCAGTGACCGTCTCAGTTTCCGTAGATGTTTCCGTCTCCGTCGGGGTAAATGTCCGCGTGTTGGTACGTGTATTTGACGGAGTACGCGTATTCGTAAATGTGCGCGTGTTTGTGCGCGTATTCGACGGAGTACGCGTGCGAGTATACGTCTTTGTAAACGATGGAGTAACCGTGTACGACGGTGTATTTGTGTTCGTCAAACTCGGAGTAAACGTACGCAACGGTGCGATGTACTTGAGCGTCGACGAACCGACCGCATTGGCCATCGATGCACTTGCAAAACTGGCTGCACTACTGCTTGTAAAGCCATAATTACCAGCTGACATCGTGGTCACATCCACCGAGAATGTAAAACATGACAACGAATTCAACGACCCATTGGTCAAGGTGACAACTTGCCCAACCACCGTGAGCGTGCCACCGCAGCCGTTCACCGGATTACTAATGACGAGACCGGCAGGCAGCGTAAATGTCATACCCAACCCAGAGCGGGTATTCAAGAAGGCATTGGTCATTGACACGTTCAACTTGGTCGAAGAGCCGATTTCAAGCTCAGCCGTGGTACCCCACTGCGCGTCCACGTTGACCTTTTGGAAACCGACATATGTGATGTTTTCTTCGCGGTAGGTGCCGGCTGCTGGTGCAGCTGTGGAATCACCGATATTGTACTGAATCATGAAACCAGCATCGTGCTGCCCTGCCTGGGCATAAAAGCCGATATCACCACCTGACCCGACAGTGCCGTAAGGATCACTGTAGTGGCGTCCAACTGCACCCTCGAACGTACTCATGCCAGTGGCCTGAGCGACTTCTTTCATGCCGAGCACCACACCAGCACTTGCTTCCACTGACTGTACATTTTTGACTGGCAATGGAATATACATGTCGTTGGCTTGATCACTACCACCCGGTGAAGTATCACCACCCTTGTAGAGTTTGATAGTTGCGGTGTTACCAGCAGGAACCACGATTTCATAGTTGTCATGATAGTAATAATTGGGGTACGTGTAGGTGATTGTACGGATCAGTTGGTACACCTTGGACGCAATCGTCTTGGTATAGATCAATTTTACTGAACCACTACCGAGTTGACTCGTATTGGTTGTATTGGCTGTTCCTGTTAATTCGGTGATGGCTAGCGTGTCAAAGAGTTGTTGCGATACACCCATATTACCATTACACGTGGAATAATTTGTACCACCGATATTCAAAAACACACATACATTTCCATTCGTATCAGACATGTAGTAGAAGAAGTAACGATTCGTGAAGCGAATTTGCTCACCCGTACCTGACATGTTAAATCGCATACGAATACCGTCACTGCCATCTGCAGCAGCACCACCACTGCCGTTGATGAGAATCCCATTTTGCTGATCAGAACGCAACGTGGCAGCCGTCGGCGTCCTACTAGGAGTCAACGTATTCGAAGGAGTCGGTGTATCCGAAGGAGTCAACGTATCCGAAGGAGTCGGCGTATCCGAAGGAGTTTCGGTATCGGTTTCGGTTGGCGTCACCGTATCGGTATCCGTAGGAGTTTCGGTAGCCGTATCAGTCGGGGTATACGTATTCGTCTCGGTAGCCGTATCAGTCGGCGTGTTGGTTTCCGTCTCCGTTGGCGTTTCAGTATCCGTCGGAGTCTCGGTGTCAGTTGCCGTCTCGGTCGGTGTATCAGTATCGGTCGGAGTGAATGTGCGCGAACTGGTACGCGTATTTGATGAAGTGCGTGTACGGGTAAATGTACGGGTATTGGAGGGTGTACGAGTACGAGTCGATGTAAATGTGGGAGACATATACGGTGAAGGTGTCGGCGTGCGTGAGACCAACGCGTCAAACGTTTTGGCGCCATAGGCACGCACCGCACCACTTGGATATCCAACCACTGAATTCACACCACCAGCACCAATGACGTTTACACCAACAGATCGTCTCAGACCGTTGACATTGCCATCTGAGTTATCACCCCATGCGACTACAGTACCATCACTGCGCAGTGCAGCAGAAAAATTTAATCCTGCAACAATAGACGTCACTCCACGCAATCCAGGTGCTTTACTTTCACCGTAATTATTGCTCCCCCAGCCTACTACTTCACCGCTACTCAACAACGCAAGGCTGTGATCTACACCAGCAGCAATAGCAGTCACACCAGTCAGCCCATATGGCACATTCAACTGACTTCGGTGATTACGCCCCCATGCAATGACAGTGCCATCACTTTTCAGTGCGAGCATGTGGGTGGCACCCGCAGCAACTGCGGTAATACCAGTGACAGATGCAGGCACATTCAGCTGACCAAATGTATTGTTACCCCAGACAACAACCGTGCCGTCCGATTTCAATGCAATCGCATTTGAACCATTGGCAGATATTGCAGTCACACCACTTTGGGCGCCTACAGGAATAACATTTTCACCATCAACACAAAGTGGACAGTCAATTGGTGCTGGCCAAGCGACTACTTGACCAGTAGTGTCGAGTGCGTATGCCACACGCGCACCTGCCGCTACATCGGTAAATAAGGTGTTTTTATAGCGAAATGGAATGGTCGTCTGCCAAAATCGGTTGGAACCCCAGGTTACCAGGGTTTGATTATCAAGAATGGCAATTACGAAATTCGTACCAACGGCTACTTTTTTCAAATTGTATGGTCCGCTTGGACGAATGATTGATCCACTTTGCTGCACCGGTTGCACAGTAGCAGGTATCGTTTGCGCATACCCAGTACGTGGCTGGATAAACATGCTAAAAACACCAATCACTACCATAGCGACGATGACAACGACAAACCCCAATTGACGATTCCACATATCACGACCTCACACTCTGGAATTACTACCGTCTTATATTCTATCACAATTTTACAACATTAAATTTTACAATTTTTACAATCAGCGTGGGTGCTAACATTTGCATTCAATTAATACTATATTTAATAG
>JBKCGB010000077.1:0-16139 GCA_046303375.1 Roseiflexaceae bacterium | reverse complement strand
GTGTGGGCTTGTTTGACAGCATTCCCCACAATGTCGGTGCGTTCACCGAGCCCATCCAAGATGGCGAGTAACACGGGGCGGGGGCGCGATGCAGACATGCGATACTCCTCGTTGCAAAATAGGTACGGTGCCCCATCACGGGACACCGCATTGCATCAATCTTTAGCGGCGTTTGCCACGTGCCACTGGGGTTGTGCTGGTCGGTGATTTGTCCTTAGATGTGCTGCTACCGGCTTGGTTTTGCATCACGGCAAGGAGTTCTTGTTCACGTCCAAGGTGACAGACCTTGAATTTTTTCCCACTCCCACACGGGCACGGGTCATTGCGCCCTGGCATGCGCGTATCGTTGCGCACGGTACGTGCAGCCGGTGTATCCGCATTCTCTTGTACCTGTGCTTTTTGTGCGGCGACCAACCGTTTGAGTTGCTCGGCTTCGAGCTGGCGCAAGTGATCTTCGTATTGATACGAGACGTGAATAATCTGGTAGACGACTTCGCGTTGAATATTCGTTTTGAGTTCTTCGAACATGCCAAACGCATTGCGCTGATATTCGATGAGAGGATCGCGTTGTGCTATGGCTTGGAGCCCGATTTCTTGGCGCAAATCCTCCATGCCTGTTAGATATTCCACCCAATGACGGTCAATAATTGCAAGCATGAGGCGCCGTTCAATGGTCCGCATGTTTTCACTACCGACTGCGGCTTCGCGTGCATCATAGGCGGCTTCGAGTTGGGCGATGAGCTCTTCGAGGATTTCGTCTCGTGAGAGGTCAATCAGCTCTTCTTCGATGTCTTTGGGCAACAGCGGATTAATCACTCGGAGCGGGCGCATCAACGGTGCCAAGTCCCATTCGTCTGGATCATCACCGAGGTGTTGTGTGACGAGCGATTCGATTTCGTCGGACATCATCGTGATAATGCGGTCACGCAATTCTTCACCAGCAAGAATCTGCCGCCGATCCGCATAGATGACCGTACGCTGTTTGTTCATCACATTGTCGAATTCGACGGTGTGTTTGCGTAGGTCGAAGTTGTAGCCTTCAACGCGGGTCTGCGCATTCTCAATTGAGCGATTAATTAGCCCTGCTTCGATGGGTACATCGTCGTCTACACCGAGACGCTCCATCAGCGACTTGACACGTTCCATTGGCCCAAACCGGCGCATCAGATCGTCTTCAAGTGACAAGTAAAAGCGTGACGAGCCAGGGTCTCCCTGACGTCCCGCACGACCGCGGAGCTGGTTGTCGATACGGCGCGCTTCGTGGCGCTCGGTCCCGATAACATGTAAGCCACCGAGGGCTACCACCGCATCGCGCTCTGTTTCGGTGCGGTGTCGCGCTTCGACAAGTGCCACATTAATCTGCTCAGGAGTGGCATCTTCGCCGCGTATTTTTTGCTCGCCTAGGACTAATTCGACCAACCCGTCTGGATTACCGCCCAGCAAGATGTCGGTCCCACGACCAGCCATGTTGGTGGCAATGGTGACGGTGCCTAGCCGTCCCGCCTGGGCAATAATTGTGGCTTCACGTTGGTGTTGCTTGGCATTGAGCACGTTGTGTACGATGCCAGCTTTTTTGAGGAGCTGACTCAGGCGTTCCGATGTTTCCACAGAAGTCGTACCAACCAATACAGGGCGCCCAGCCGCATACTGTTGTTTGATGTCGCTGATGACCGCATTGAATTTGGCCGCTTCGGTGCGATATATCTGGTCATCGGTGTCTTTGCGGACCATCGGGCGGTGCGTGGGAATCACCGTTACTTCTAAGTTGTAAATTTTGGCGAATTCCTCGCGCTCTGTATCCGCAGTACCAGTCATGCCGGCAAGCTTTTTGTACATGCGGAAGAAGTTTTGATACGTGATGGTCGCAAGAGTGACGTTTTCTTGGCGCATGCGTACGCCTTCTTTGGCTTCGACTGCCTGATGCAGACCGTCACTCCAGCGGCGGCCACTCATTTTGCGCCCAGTAAATTCATCGATGATGACCACTTCACCATCAGGCTCGACCATGTAGTCGCGATCACGGTGATAAACAAATTGTGCCCGTAGCGCATTATCGAGATAGTGTGTCAACTCGTAATACTTCGGATCATACAGATTTTCGTTTTGCGGGATACGCAGCAATTTTTCAACTTTGAAAATCCCTTGCTCGGTAATTTGGATGGATTTGCTGCGTGGGTCAATCATGAAATCACCGTCAGGATCGATGTTTTCTTTTTTGACCTGGTCAGGTGTGTATGGACTTGGCACCATACTCCGCACGATTTGCGCAAATCGACGATATTCTTGACTGCTTTCTTGGGCAGGTCCCGAAATAATCAACGGTGTACGTGCTTCGTCAATCAAAATGTTGTCGATTTCGTCGACGATGGCGTAATTCAGTGGTCGTTGTACCAACTGAGCCTCTTCAACCACCATGTTGTCACGCAGATAATCAAAGCCGAATTCGCTGTTGGTACCATAGGTGATGTCTGCATGGTATGCCGCACGGCGGGTTACCGGGCGCCAATGGATGAGTCGCCGGTCATCACTGGTTGCATTGGGGTCGACATAATCAGGGTCGAAAATTGCTGAGAAATCATGCGCAATCACGGCAACTTGCAGACCGAGCAAATGGTAGATGGGCGCCATCCACCCTGCCCCCACCCGCACGAGATAATCGTTGACCGTAATCAAGTGCACACCCGCGCCGCTCAGTGCATTCAAGTAGAGTGGCAGGGTGGCGACGAGCGTTTTCCCTTCGCCGGTTTTCATTTCGGCGATACGCCCACTATGTAGCGTGATGCCGCCGATGAGCTGCACATCAAAATGACGTTGATTGTTGATGCGTTTGGATGCTTCGCGTACCACCGCAAAGGCTTCGGGCAGAATATCATCGAGGGTATCCCCGTCTGCGAGTTGTGCCTTGAACTTGGCCGTATAGGCGGCAAGCTCGTCGTCACTACAGACCGCAATACTCGCTTCAAGCGCATTTATTTGCTTGACGATGGGGTCAATACGGCGCAGCTCTTTTTCAGAACCACCACCGAGAAGATTTTTGAAAAAGTTCAGCACACACACACTCCTTGTGACGAGGCGACCACGTCGCTCGATGCCTTCCGCATCGTTGTGCATTATAACATAGCAGATGTGGTGCCTGATGAGCACTTGATGAAACATGGTGCACGTGGTGTATGGTATATGGTGGAGCCCGTCAGATATTGTTATGATACAAAGAGGATTAAAAGGGTTGCACATCCTGGCTGAGGCGGTAATTCATGCATAGGCAACAATGGTGGCTCGCTGCAAGCGCCATGTGGATCGCACAGTTTGTCGTCTTAGTTACGGCAAACATGCTCAATTTTGCCCTCATCTGGCAACTTTCGTCACAGCGTGATGCTGCGATTGCACTGAGTATTGCTGGAGCCGTAAGTCTGGCCCCGAGCATTCTGTTGGCACCGGTAATCGGCTGGGTAGTGGATCGCTACACGCGGCGCACCATCATGATTGTGGCTGAGCTCATATCGCTATTGCCGCTATGGCTCATCTGGCAGTGGCATAGCACCACACTGGTGGGGGTCATCTACGTGGTAGTCGTGCTACGTGCTGTGAGTACGGCGTTTTATACCACGGCGTGGCAGGCGACCTGGCCACAACTCATCCCTGCCACCCATTTGCAACGTCTGAGTAGTATGCCGCAAATCATCCTTGGCGCTGCGTCATTGCTAACACCAATCTGTGGTGTCGCTATTGTGACGTCGCAGCAGTGGGGGTGGGCATTGCTTGCCGCATTGCTTGCCGTCATGGTCAGCATTGTGGTGGCATGGGTCTGCGCCCCGGTGACTGCGTATCGCCACGAAGATGGTCCGTGGTGGCAGGATTGGCACAGCGTCTGGCACGAATTCACTACCACATCAGGGTTGGTCGGTGTAATCGTGGTGGCCGTGCTCTTGAACGCCACCGTGATGCCCGTGTTTAGTTTGTTGCCATATCTTGTGAGTAACCACGTGCAGGGGGAGGCATGGGTGCTCGCCACCAGTGAGATTGTCGGTGGAGTGGGACTCGTATGTGGGGTCGTCGTACTCACATGGTGGGGTGGTTTTCCCCATGTTATCCACACCTTATTAGCTGCGGTACTCCTGTTAGCAGTGGCTTTTGGTCTGTTGGCGTTGCTCCCCGCACACCCCTATGTCCTCTATCTGTTTGTGGGACTGCTTGGGTGGGCGGGGGCATGGATGCATGGACCGTTGCTCACGCTATTCCAGATTAATCTCCCTGAGCACATGTACGGGCGTGCCATGGCATTGTTGAATGGTGCCATGAATACGGCCACCCCACTCGGCATTCTGGCAGCTGGCTATCTGGTCGCATGGTGGGGAGTGTCTACCTGGGCTTGGGCAGTGATGATGGTCATCGTCCTCGTTTTCATCGTGGTGATCAACAGCACCATCATGCGACTACGCGGTCTACCACACACGACGAGTCACTAAGGGACAGCGGCTCGTTGTGCGTGGTGCGGTGATGTGTCACAAGGAGCGACTTTATGACGGGACTCGCCCCCCATCTTGATCGTGTGGCGACTGTATTTGCGCTGGGTACGCCACACACAGTGATGCCATTACAGCCAGGCTTTGTGGCGCACGCCCATCGCATCCAGACGGCAACACATGATGTGATGGTCAAGACCTATGATCGTACACGTGCCATTACGGCGCGTATGCTCGAATATGCGCCGTTTTATTTGTCGATGACGGCGCAGCTTGCACAGCATGCGGTGCTCCATGGTCGGATTGCGCCGCCGTTGGCGCGTGCTGATGCGACATTTTTGTACGATGATGACATCCATGTATCCGCAGTATTTGCGTATGTACATGGTGTAACTCCACGGAATACGCCCCTCACTACCGCACAGCTCTGTGATATGGCGCACACTATGGCGCATGTGCATCGGCTGAGTGCTACGATGTCACTACCGGCATCTGCACGCATCGAAACGTTTGTACCGCGCTGGGATACACGCTGGTATCGCATGCTGACTAGCGAATGGCAGCAGTTGCCACCGGAGCTCCAAAGTCTGCTCGATGATGCGCGCCCTTCACTCGTGACGCTCTTTCAGCGTATGCGGCAGGTGAGTGTCTATCTGCGTGCGCACCCGTTGCCGATGGTGTTGTGCCACAGCGATATTCACGGTTGGAATGTGATTGTGCAGGGGACACAGACCTGTTTGATTGACTTTGAGGGGTTGGTGCTGGCTCCTGCCGAGCAAGATTTGTTTTGTTGGTACGGTGATACTGCGTGGCCAGCCATTTTTGCCACGTACCAGCAGGTTGTGGGTGGACATGTGCTCAATCCGCAGGCACTCTATTTTTATCAAGTAAAACGCTATCTCGAAGACATCTATGAATGGGTGGCTGAACTTTGTGATGCCCACCTCGATGCCACGTTGCGTCGCGAGTACACCAGTGCACTGCAAGCAAATCTGACCTACTGTCAACACATGCTCAATAACACAGGGCATGCAGGATAACTGCATGCCCTGTGTCGTTTGGATGATGTGCCTCGTATTAGGGCAGAGTAAAGACCATGATGCGCTTGTTGGCGCGATCAACCACGTAGACGGTGCCTTCAGGCCCAAAGGCCACGCCGCTTGGATTGCTCATGGACGCGGAATCCGTGCCATTGCCGCCCCAGCGTAGTGACTCTACGCCATCTGCACCTGTGAGTGAGATTGCGTTCTTTTTGGGCACCGATGAAATCACCTTGGAGCCACGAATTGCTACATACGGGTCATCGTAAGTCTGGGCTTGCCAGCCGTTGATGCGCCACGTGTTAATCGGTTGTGGGTTGATTCTGCGGTCAGCGCTAATCGCAAAGTACTGCACACGCCCATTCCAAATATCACCCACTGCCACGGTGCCATCGCTATCAACCGAGACACTGACGGGCTCGTTGAATTGACCGGGCTCACTCCCAAATGACCCCCACTGATACAGATATTGCCCATCGGGACTTGTCACCACGATACGCTTGTTGCCCGTATCAGCGATGTACACGTTGCCGTCTGGACCGGTGGCCACACCGCGCGGACCAAAGAAGCCGAGCGGATTTGCCTCGTTGCCTTCGACTGTGCCATCGGTCATGGATGCAGTACGCCCTTCACCGAAGTCTTGATCGCCACTGCCCCATGATTTTACCCATGTGCCATCGCTGTTGAGCTTGACGATACGCGCATTCCATGTATCTGCCACATAGATGCTCCCATCGTTGCCGATTGCGACACCACGTGGTTCCAAGAACTGGTTGTTGCCGTTGCCACGGGTACCAACTTGTTTGCGTACCGTACCATCAGCGTTGTACATGACAATTTGATGGTTGTCTGTGTCAGAGACCACAAAGCTCCCATCTGGTGCCACGGCGATGCCGCGCACACTGCCCAAGGCACTGACATCGAATATTTGCTCGGCCACAATCTTGTAGGTGGCAATGCTAGACCCTGTACTCACGCTCCCACCACCAGCGAGATCCTTGCGCACCCACCCCTCCATGGCACGCCCACCGATGGTGAGCGTATCAGGCAGATCACGATACATCAGATAGCGCCATGTGGTGCCCCAGTGACTACGATCAAGTGGCCATACGATGGGCGCCAACAACGACGGCAATTCACTGGTGTTGAGTCCTGGGCAGTCAACACTCGCTTTGCGTGCATTGAGTGTGCTGTAGTAGAAACTCTTGTAGCCCGGTGAGGTAGGATTACATTTTTCGCCTTCGGGGAACCACCAATTGAGTTGACCATCATACAATTTGACATAGTTGGCTTCTAAGGCGGTACGTGCCGTCTCATTGACATGGTCTTTTGAAACCAGTACCACTGGTGCCAGAATGGGGTCTTCTGTCTCGATTCCAGGCACATTAAATGAATCAGGGTTGGCTTCTTCGAAGAAGCGTCCATCACGATTTTCGAGGCGCTTCATGTCGCGGAAGTACCACTGGAAGGGCCACGCCAAGCTGCCTTCGCCACTTTCGCCACCAACATCCATGATGATGGGCATCGACAATCCACCGGCTACATCTTCGTTGGTGCGTTGATTGCGGGTCAGATTGACGGCGAGTTCGCGCACATCTTTGACGATGCGCGGTACATCAGGTGCCGTCTGGGTGTAGACCATCGGGTCACGCGGCGTATCTGGTGCTTCGTAGTTGATCATCCAGCTGGCACGGATCGAATAGGCGGTCAGCAAGCCGACCAGTGTCAACAACGCAAGCCGACTGGTATCGGCGTACCCTGTTTTATTTGACATGGCAAAGATGGCGTACAAAAAGCCAATTCCCACTATGAGTGGGATAAATCCCTGGACATTGGTTGTGCCGCTGCTGTTGCTGATTTGCGCCAGTCCAACACCAATGGCGAGCATAGCGAGGAACACGGCACCGGGGATGCGCCATCCGTTGTTGCCTAACGGACGCGTCAGACCATTCCAGACATGCAGTGTCCCAACAATCACCAACAGAATGGCAGGCAACGTGATGTGGATGGTCAACCACGGCATTTTTTCGCCGGCCCATGAAAAGAAGACTAACGCCCCCACAAACCAGTAGATGAGAAAGGTGGTAAAGAAGGGGACATTCAACTCGATGGGTTTACCCGTGCGGTTGCTACTTACACGCTTGATTGCGCTGACCACGGCTGCAATGGTGATGCTGATACTGCCAAAGAGTGCGAGTGGCTCGTTGAGCCCCATCACCATCAGATAGTAGTACCACGGCTGGTCACCACGTGCAAATGTCTGTTGAGAGCCCAGCCAATAGGCTAAGCCTTGGTACAACCCGTCGAGGATACCACGCGGATCAGTAAAGAAGTTGCCATAGAACACCACAAAAATCCCACCAGCGATGGCGAGTGCGGTGTAGAGCTCAGCACGTGCATCACGCCACAAGTACTGGAGCAGTGGTGTGATGACAGGCTCACTCTGCCACAGTTGCATGATGACTAGGCTGATGCCTGCCACAAAAAAGATGGCAACCGCCATGCCCCCAGCATTGAGTGACTCGGTTACATCACCCGACCACGCACCACTCAAGATGAGGACTTCGACAAAGATGGCGATGCCGATGAGTACCAGCATGGCGATATTGACTGCGCGCTGCGAGATGTTTTCGACGGCTGCGCGCAACCCGACAAACCAGACAAACAAGAATCCGATGATGTAGTAGAGTTCGTGTGTGGTGGTCGCTAGACCAATGCCGACTGCGAGTACCCACAGCCACATGCGTTCACGACTGGCAAGGTAGCGGAAAAAGCCGATGACGATTAGTGCTTCCCATAGAATCATCAAGCCGTCGTGCCGGGCAAACCGCGTGAAATAGAGCACGACGGGTGACAAGGTGACAGCAGCAGCAGCAATCAATGCGCCGTTGCGACCCAAGAATGGGCGCAACCACAACATGGAAAGCGTGAGCCCGATACCCGCCAATGCCTGTGGCAAGCGTGCCTGCCAATCACCGTCACCAAACAAGAAATACGAAATGACGGTGAAAATGTACAATGATGGACCATGATAGACCGGGTCATAACAGTATGTTTCGGCAACACGCCCAGCGGCACAAGTAAAGCTCCCAGAGCCGGTAAAAAAGCGCCAACTCACCCACGCATGGATTGACTCATCGTGGTGCATCGCCATATCACCGAGACGGATAAGATGGACGAGTACACTCGCTACAAAAATGAGCACAAGGGCGACCACGTCGAGTGTGATACGTGGTTGATCAACGACCAGTGGTTGATCGTGCGTTTTGGTCTGTTCAGACATGATTTCTCCCGTATTCACCACTAACGCGCACCAAGACCTAGTGACATGAATGGTGCGATCTCTGGACGAACGGCCACATAAAAGTTGGATGAACCAAGCGGAAACCCTGGATCGCGAAACAAGTAGTAGCGCCATGCGGCAACTGCAGTTTGTGTGTCAAACGGATTATGCAGTACCCGCCGCAACACCGATGAGCCCTCGTTGACCTCTTGGTTGTACCAACCCGGCTCGAGCCGATACATCTGGTCTTCGGGGAACCACCAGCGCAACGGATACTTCTGGATGAGGAATCCTGGGAACGTGCTGTCATCAACTGACTTCAAATTCTCATCCATCACAACAATTGCCATGATATCGTCACCGGGCATGGCTGGAGCACCTGGTGGCTGTTCGGTCTTGTTGATGAAGTTACGCATGTACCAATCCCAAATGGTCTCATTGTCGTGCCAAATGGGCATGCTCAAGTCGCCGTGTCGACTGATGGATGCACGTTCGAGATCACGCACCACGCGCAATGCGTCTGGTGTGGTTTGCGTATATATCATCATCTCTTTGGGGATGTCACCATATTGGTAACTGAGTCGCCACGAACTGCGTAGCTCGTAGAGCGTCAAGGCTCCACACAACGCAAAGACCAACATCCCCGCACTCCACAATTTGCCGTGACTCGGAATATGACTGAGCGTAATAGCAGCCACCAACACAATGAATCCCACCGGAATCCACGGAGTCCAGCTTGTGAATTGGCTGGTTGGATTAATTGCAAGCATCATGAGCGTCGTGGCCGCAAAAAAGACGATGGTGCTCACCAATGTCACTGTGATGACCCCGGCCTTGCCGTTGGGTTGCGTCCGGTGATTCGCCCACCAGCGATCGATGAGTTGCCCAAAACCCCATGAACCGAGCAATGTGAGTGGAATGAGCGGGTGAATGGTCAACCATGGCATCTTTTCACCAGCCCACGAAAAAATGGCAAACGCACCAATCGACCAGTAAGTCAAAATCATGCCCGTAGCCAAGAATGCAGATGGGCTTTCTTTGGCTTTGAGGACGCGTACAAGCTGAATAATCATTACCACGGCACTGGCAATTGCTGCAATTACGACCAAGGGCTCATAGATGGCCAGCATGACTCCATAATAATGACCAGGTTGCCCACCACGCTTGACGTCATGCTGGGCGAGCCAGTACAGTAATGACCCGGTGGTGCCACTCACAATGCCAATTGGATTATAGAAGAAGGAGCTGAAAAAGAGCACATACGGAACAAGTGCGAGGCCGATAGCTTTGATGATGCGATTGTCTGCCGCCAGACTTGCAAATGTCCGAACCAGTGGCGTGGGGTGCTGATTCGCCTGCTGCCATACAGTCATCCCGTCGGCTAGTTTGCGCTTCCAGACGACCCACCACAGCGCAATGATGCCAAATACGGTGCTGAAAAAACCGAGCACAATGGCGGGGTGACTGAAAAATTGCCACAACTTGAAAAAGTACGCTGGTACGTTGTTGTCGGACTGATTGCGCACGCAGAGTGCGTACATGTTGTCGTCAGTTTCAAGTGGTCCAAACCCAAAGATGGGTCCCGGTTTGGCTGCAATAATCGGATTGTAGATGTAATCGTTGATATTGCCATCTGGACAGACGTACGTGCCGTTTTCACGGGTGACACGGATATCCTCGGTGGGGTTGATGGCAGGTTGCGGCTTGCCAGGCAAGATAAACACACAGGCAACAATTGTGGCACCAATAGCACCAACTACTAAAATCCCCGGCCGCCATACCTGCCAAAAGAAGACTGCTACCACCACTGGCAAGAAAATGGCAATGTAGAGATAGGCAGTCTCAAGGTCGGTCAGCATCATGCTCATCGCCACAAAGCCAATAATCAACCACATCGGCTCACGTGTACGCCCATAGCGCAGCATGGCAGTGAGTACAAGGACTTCGAAGAGCACCGCATAGATGTCATGCCGGAAAAATCTGCCAATATAGAGAAAGACCGGCGAAAACACCATCACGATACTGGCAACGATGGCTCCGGTACGACCAATTTCACGCCGGAGCAAGTAGGGGGTGAGTCCGAGGGCGATACTATACAAGGCGGGTGATAAGCGCGCCGTGTAGTCGTTGTCGCCAAAAAAGAAGTACGTGATTGCTCCCATGATGTACAAGAATGGTCCGTGGAGCAATGGGTCATGCACAAATCCTAACCCGGCAAAGAGCGAGTAGGAGTAGTCGGCGTGCAGTGTTTCGTCGTGGTGGAGCGCACGATCACCCAACCCCCATAGACGGGTGAGGACGCTACACAACAGGATGACGATGAACACTACATGATCTCTGGTAATGACCAATGATCGCTTGGTGTCGGGCACAACGGCAGTTTTTGCTGTCATAGTGTTGTTTCATCAGAAGACAATTCCATAGACGATTATACCATGGAACATACGAAGCGAAAATGACAAAACGATGTATTATCGTAGGTGTGTGACAATGCAATTTTTCGTAGATATACATCCCAGTTCACATAATTCTCTGCTTGATGACAATGCGCATTTCTGCACAATTACACCCTAGAACAATCATCTACTGATGCTGTTTGTCACGGGATATCTCATCCTAATTTGATGATGAATTTCATAAAAATCAGCGAACCATGCAAGTAATGCAGTGGTGCCTCAATCAAGGCAAGCGTGCCAAATGGGCATGGTCGTTGTGACAGCGCAACTGCCATTCGATGCGTTGATCGTATGGGCTTTGTACGCGCACCCATGTGGTGAATGCGGTATTTCGTGCGGGGAATGCTACGCGCTTGCGCATGCCCGCATTGAGCTCACCTATCCACAAAAACGCACATTCAATCACACCCCCATGACAGACCACTGCAATCCGTTGTCCGTGGTGTCGCATGATAATGGTGTGTAGGATACGGGCACAGCGCATGGCGAATTCGTTCCAACTTTCGCCGTTGGGAGCCACCTTGGTGTATGGCTCTATGATGGCATGGGCAAAATCAGGAAACTGTGTTGTGACTTGAGCGAGTGCGATGCCATCGGCATCACCAACCCGGAGCTCGTGGAGGTCATCTTCCCAGTTGATGGGGAGTTGCAAAGCTGGGGCAATGATTTCAGCAGTCATGCGCGCACGGGTGAGCGTGCTGGCGTAGAGCACATCATACTGCCACTGTTCGTGTTGGATGCGGTGTGCCAAGGCGTGGGCTTGGGCGACGCCGTGCGTGGTGAGCCCACGGCACGAAAACGATTCAACCACATGCGGATCTACATTGGAAAATGCTTCACCGTGGCGTATCAATGTGAGTGTGGTGCTGTTCATGTGGTCTCCTGTGTGTGTCGATAAAGCAGGCGTATGATTACGAGAAAGAGAGTCGTAAAGCCAAATGATACCAGCGCAAATGTCCACGGGATGCTATCACGGTGCAGCCAACTCGCCCGTATCAGCAATGCGAGTGCACAGGCGACGCCATTTGCAACAATGGTGCGTACCACCCACAAGAGCCGTGGCTGTGGTACCCACACACTGGCCACGTACCCCACGAGTGACCACGCCGCCACAAACGGCGCAGCCGTTGCGAGGACTGCACTGAGTGGATTGCTTTCGGCATGACTTTGGCGTCCAATGGCCGCAAAGCCGACTAAGACCAGCATATCGCCTAGCCATACCCACCAGTTAATTGCTCTGTGCATCTGGATGCTCCTGCGCATGAAGATGAATGATGCCGACTTCGGGGCGACTGCCGATGCGCAGTTGACGCCCACTGAGTCCGAGTGAGATATGCAACCACATCGTGTTGATGCGTTGCGTACCCTGTGTCAGCCAGCGTCCAAAGCGCGGGCGTGCGAGTGGCCCGAGCCCAGGGAGATTGAGGTGCCCGCCATGCACGTGCCCGGCGAGCTGGAGCAGAATCTGTGGATAGGTGCTGGCTTCGAAGGCTGCATCGGGGGCATGCGCCAACAGGATTACCGGAGTCTGTGCAGGAGCATCAGCAATGGCACGATCGATACGCATCTGCCCGTGCCACCAATCATCGGTACCTGCCACCCAAAGATTGTCACCATGATGATTGAGCATGAAGCCCTGATTGCGGAGCAACGGGATACCGGCAACTTGGAGTGCCTGTGCTACGTCATCAATCCCTTCGACATAGTCGTGGTTACCCGTAATCGCATAGACGCCGTAGGGGGCGCGTAGTTGCCGCAAGTAGTAGGGGAGACGGGTGACGGCAGGGCGGTCGTTGACGAGATCCCCAGTCAACACGATGAGATCAGGTGTACTTGCATTGAGTGTGGTGATGGCCCACCGTAAATTTGCATCAGAAAACGGCTGGCCGAGGTGAATATCACTGATTTGGCCGATGGTGAAGCCATCAAATCCTGCCGGAATACGTGCATCGTAGATGTGGACAGGGGTGAGTGCGGGGGTGGCCGGTTCGTGCTGGCGCGCATAGCGCCAGATGCGACTCACGATGAGCCCGATGCCGGCGATGATTCCCCAGCGGCGCTGGCGAATCAGCTGAAACCCAATCACGGCCATGATGCCAAGCGCCCAGCGCCAGCGCCGACTGTAGTACACATCGGCTGGGCTCGCCACATATGCGGGTGCTGGTGGTGATGCAGGTGTATGAAGTGGTGCAGACTGGTGACGACGCATGAAATCAGCAACTCGGTGAAACATTCCCTCTCGTAGTATAGCCGAAGATGCCAGCAATCATGCGAGTCTAACGGGTATGCTATGATACAGTCAGGGAGTTGTCGTTGAGTCGGATGTGTCTGTCTATGCAATCACCACGAGCTCCGCGTGAACGTCGCTTGCGTGATGGGGCGACCCCCGGATCGACTATTGTACTGCCACGCAATCGCCTAAATAATCCGCTCCCACAGCAGCGCCCCGTCTATCGACGTGGGTGGTTGTGGCTGGTCGTACTGTGTGTGATTCCCGTGTTGGTGGCCAGCTTTCAGTTGCGTCAAATCGCAACTGCTATCGGTGCCACGGACTTTCGCCCAGATCGGCCAAACACGGCGATTGCCCAGGGATTCACACTCTTGATCGTTGGCGTTGATTCGCGCAGCGATGGGAGTAATACGAGTATTCGCAGCGATTCATTGATGTTGGCGCGGATTCAGCCGCAAACCGGTCATGTCAGTTTGTTGTCGATTCCCCGTGATTCGCGCGTGAGTATCCGAGGTCGCGGTGACAGCAAAATAAATGCCGCTTATGCCCATGGCTACATGAATCCACAGTCGCTCTACACGGATGATGTGAGTCAACAAGAAGCCGGCATGGCACTGGTGGCTGAAACCGTAGAAGACTTTTTGATGCTACGTAGTCGTGGCTATCGTATCGATTATGTGCTTGAAGTCAATTTTGCCGGTTTTGCTCAGCTCATTGACGCATTCGGTGGTATTGACGTGAATGTGCCCACCTATCTCGTTGATGCCGCATACCCCACTGCTGATTATGGTGTGACGCGGGTTGAATTTCAACCTGGACTACAACGAATGACCGGCGAACAGGCACTCATTTATGCACGCACCCGGCATGCTGATAGTGATTTTGGGCGCATTCAACGGCAGCAACAAGTTGCGCAAGCGTTGATTGCAGCGGTCAAACGTGCTGATATCGCGCGCTGGTGGTATGTGGCCAATAGTGCACCACAGCTCTTTGGTGGCTCAGTACGTACCACTATGCCGCTCTTGAATCCGCTGATGGTCTTTGCCGTCGGTGGTACCATGCTGTATGTTGATGCAACCACGCTGACTTCTACGCAAATTTCTCCTACTACCATTCCTCGTTATACTGTCGACGGCTCTGATTTGCTGTGGGATGCGGGTGGCGTGCAGGCTGTGGTGGATACCTGGCTGACACAGGCGGGTGTTGCCACCGATGCCACGCAGTTGACCGTACAAGCTGATGTCTTGGCGCAGGCACGCCAAGCGCTCACCGATACATGGCGCAGTGTCACCAACTACGTACGCACACAGGTCGGCTGGGAAGTTGACGAAGGTGCTGCACGGGTACAAGTATTTAATGGGTCGCGCATCCCGGGGATGGCACGTCGCGTCAGTGATCAACTACACGAGGTTGGGATTGTGACCGACGCCCCTGGTGATGCACCCGGCGATGTCCGTACTGAGACCATCATCTATGACCTCAACAATCATCCCAAACAGGCCGCGAGTATTGCACAGCTTATTCCAGGGAAAGTGGTCACAGACAAGCTGCCTGCCCCGTTGCAAAGCACTGCCGACATTGTGATTGTACTCGGCTCAGACATTCAGCCGTGAGCTACGGTTTTTGTACTGTCAAGCGACTGTAGAATACATCGGCATTGCTCGTATCAGGGATGCCAATCATCCCAAAGCGTGCACTGTCTGCCATCGTGTCAATGGTGACGCTCGCAGCCACGCTCCCATTGATACTAATATCGAGCTGTTTCCCAACCACACGCACATCGAGCAGGTTGTCTGCGGTAATGGCTGGATTCTGCCCACGGGTGATTTCCACGAATTGCACATCTTGGCGTTGCACGACTCGATATTCTTGTGTGGCAGGGATGAGCACGACTGCCACGTAGTCAGTTTCGGCGCGATACCGCACGATGATGCCGGCTTGACCACTATTGATGTGCATATCAGCACTCACCACCACATCGGCTTGATCAAATGGCCGATACGTCCAGGCAGCATCGCTGTTGGCCTGAGCCGTAATATGGTACTGTTTGCCATCGTAGCGTGTACTCCATGTAGCGCCAGTTGCTGATGCCCAATCATTGGTCTCAAACGTATCGTCGAGGAGTACATTGGCATCCATGGGTGTCGCAGTGGCCACTGCAGGGCGCGTCGGCGTGCTGCGTGGTGTGCGTGTAATCACCCGTGTCACTGTTGCAGGCGTGATCTGTGCTTCAGCGGTTTGCGTGGCATCAATGCGTGCCCCACTAATGGCTGATTGGTCGTTGAGGAGCCAAGTTACTCCCACGATGACCACCACCATCACCACCACACTCACCGTTAACCAGCTGGTACGCCGCACGCTTTCGTAGGGCATGGTCAGCTGACGCGCATTAATGGCCTGCTCCGTGTTGACGAGCAGGGTACTTGCATCACGATAAAACGGATTAGACTGTTGTAGGCGGCGTAGGACTGCAACCGCCTGCAGGAGCCGCCCAGCGTCGATATGCGCTTTGGCCGTCTCATACATTTCAGCATGATGGTCGCGTGGGGCAAGTGGTCCCGTGGGGACGGGTTGCGATGGGCGCAACGTGACACCACCAGGCATCGTCAGATCGTAGTGTTCACGCAGTTTGCTATCACGCAACACACGAAAGGCTTCGTTGATGCG
>JBKCGB010000076.1:0-5454 GCA_046303375.1 Roseiflexaceae bacterium | reverse complement strand
TTGGGGTGGCTCGTCTACCGCCCCTAGGGCGTCGGCATAGCCAACGCCCTAGGGGGGAGCATTACTCGGTGCGGGCTTTGGCGTAGTCGTCGCTCAGCTCAGCGAGCATGGCGGCGCGTTGGTCGTAGAGGCGCTTGAGTGGGCGTGGGGTGGTTGATTCGAGCGTGTAAGCCGTCAAAATCGGCATGACTACCGTGCTATCGACATAACACACAATCGAATCAGGGAGTTGATCGGGGTCGACTTTGCCCCACGTCATGGCTTCGCTGGGTGTGGCGCCCGACAATCCCCCCGTATCTGGGCGGGCATCGGTAAACTGCACGAAGTAGTCGTGCCCCTTTTCGGCGATGCCCATGATTTCTTGCAGTTGGGGCTCTGTCTGCAGGATGAAATTTTTGGGTGAGCCACCACCAAAGATAATAACTGCACTCTTACCGCCGTGTTTTTTTGCATTGTAGACAATCGATGTCGTCTCATTGACATCGGCTTCGACGTCGAAACGCAGCTTGTTGCCGGCGAGTGCTAACGCAGCCACATTCATGCCGATAGTCGAGTCGCCGGGGCTCGACGTGTAGAGCGGTACACCGGCTTCGTAGGCTGCAGTGAGGATAGAGACATACTCGGTACCGATGGCGCGCTCGCGGGCTTGCGTGTAGCGTCCAAGCCGGTAGTGGAGCTCGGCCGTAGACATGGGTTTTTGGAATTCGGGCTCAGCGAGACAGCGCCGCAAAAAGGCGTCGGATTCGAGCAACACTTCCTGGTCGAACAAGATGTCGTAGATGCGGATGATTTTTTGTTCGCGCAGGGCGATATCGTCACTAAACGGGCTGCCACCATACAGGCTAAACCCCAGTGAACGATGCATATCATGATAGAGATTGGCTCCCGTGCTAATCACCCAATCGACGAGCCCGGCGCGGATGAGCGGCACGATCGATGCCGTGCCGAGCCCGGTTGGT
Source organism: Roseiflexaceae bacterium (assembly GCA_046303375.1). Classification (GTDB taxonomy): domain Bacteria; phylum Chloroflexota; class Chloroflexia; order Chloroflexales; family Roseiflexaceae; genus UBA965. Next base: position 4,495 of record JBKCGB010000076.1, on the reverse strand, counting down.
GTCAGTGCACCTGACAAGGTGACACCGATGGTAACATCGGGTTGGGCGATTTTGCGGGCAAAGAGCTGACATGCTTCACGCATACGCCCGGCGTTGTATGAATAAAAATGATTGTCGACAAGCGCTTTGATGCTCAAACCTGGCACAATCGGCTTGGGGTCGAGCTTGACACCGTAAGACATGGATGGATACTCCCTTTGTTATGGCAAATCTTTGAGTATTCTACCATGCAGTGGTTCTCAATTCTCAATTCACAGGTAATAGCATGTTATACTATCGTACTGGTACGACTAAATCACAGAAAGTACGAATGGCATGACACAGTTACAATCCGTAGCGTGGCATGATGGTGGGGTATATGTGCTCGACCAGCGTCGTTTGCCGCATCAAGAAGTTGTGAATAGATATATTACTGTGGCCGATGTCGCCGAGTCGATTCGTTCGATGCAGGTGCGTGGTGCCCCAGCCATTGGCTGTACTGCTGCCTACGGCATGGCACTTGTGGCGGTGTACGGACAGGGTACGACGGGTGCAGATTTGCTTGGTGCGCTTGCCGACGCACGGCGGGTGCTCGATGCATCACGTCCCACTGCCGTTAATCTCTTTTGGGCGACACGGCGCATGTACGACTACGCGGTTACCCAACAACAGCTACCACGCGCCGAATTTGCTGCTGTACTTGTTGCCGAGGCACAAGCGATTTTTGCCGAGGATGTGGCCATGTGTCGTGCCATCGGCGTGCATGGTGAGCCACTCATCCCGGCGCGTGGGCGTGTATTGACGCACTGCAATGCCGGTGGGCTCGCCACAGCGGGGTATGGCACCGCCCTTGGTCCGATATATCGGGCCCATGAGCTGGGGCGAGCCGTGCATGTCTATGTGGATGAGACGCGTCCCTATCTGCAGGGGGCTCGTTTGACCGCATTTGAGTTGCAGCGTGCTGGTGTACCGCTCACACTGATTACCGACAATATGGCTGCCTATTTCATGGGGCGTGGGCTGGTGGATTGCATTATTGTGGGCGCTGACCGCATTGCTGCCAATGGCGATGTGGCCAACAAAATCGGTACCTACGGTCTCGCAGTGCTTGCCCATGCACATGGCATCCCAATGTATGTGGCAGCGCCCACATCGACGATTGATATGCGCATTGCTGATGGGAGCATGATCCCCATCGAGGAGCGTTCATCAGACGAAGTCACCATGGTGGCAGGGGTACGTCTCGCCCCCGAGGGGGTTACGGCCGCACATCCTGCGTTTGATGTGACACCAGCGCGGTTGATTCATGGAATTATCTGTGAAAAGGGTGTATTGACGGCGCCCTATGCAGTGTCATTAGCACAGGTAATGGGGTAAGTGGTATGCCGATTGCGCCTTTGCTGTATGGTGCCTTGCCGCATCCCACACTTGATGCGGCATTGTCTGTGCTACACCGCTTTGCTATGCCCTATATCGTATGGCCACAGCTACCACAACGAAGCTTCCGAGAACGGAGCGTAGTCCAGGCCGCATACGGATTCCCCGGTGTCGTCATCGATGAGCAGCAACGGCGAGTCTTTGTACAGCGTGCCGTCAGTGAATCGGCTATTCCGCAGTTAGCGCTGGATTTCTTGCAACGCCGTGATACTAGGGCCGCGATGACACCCGCAGAAGCGGCTGGGCTGTTTGCTGTGTTGCCACTCCTGCAGTCACAGCAGGCGCAGGTTGGGTGCAAAGGGCAATTGCTTGGTCCGATTTCGTTGGCAGCACAGCTGACCGACGAAGCACAGAATCCGCTCATCAGTGACAGTGTCTTGTTTGAGGGACTCGTGCAACATCTGTGTCAACGGGCGCGTTGGCAGGCTGAATTACTCCAACGCACAAACCGACCGGTGTTGTTGTGTCTCGATGAACCATTCATTGATGTGATTTCGTCGCCGTTTTTGAGCATTGACCAAGACGAGCTCTGGATGGGATTAGCGCGTGTTCTCGATGCGATTCCCGTGTTGCGTGGTCTCGCAATTAGTAGTGACGTGCCGTTGGCACCGCTCTGTGAGTTGCCAATTCGTGTGTTGATGGTCAATAGCAGTGACTATGCACACCGCATCATCGACGCAGCGGCATCCATCCATGCGTTCATGCAACGCGGGGGAATCTTGGCGTGTGGCTGTGTGCCTGTGGCGAATGCTGGGATGCGTGCGGCACACGCACTTGCGGGGATGCATGCACTGTTGGCGCAGTTGCACCAGGCTGGGATCGAGTATGCGCTCATGCGTGAGCAGGTGATGATTATGCCAGTATCGTCACTCGGTCAGACGACTGTGGAGATTGCCGAAGAGGTGATTGCGGTGACCTGTGAAGTGGCACATGCGCTCAACCAGGCACTGTTTTCTGAGTACTAGTTCAAAGGAGTATACTGTGCGCGTAGTAGTTACCGGGTCGTTGGCATACGACTACATCATGAACTTCCCAGGCTTGTTCAAAGATCACATTTTGCCTGATCGGGTGCACATGCTATCAGTCAGCTTTTTGGTTGACTCGATGAAGCGCATGCGTGGTGGGGTGGCAGGAAATATCGCCTACTCGTTGGCCCTCTTGGGGTTGCAACCACTTGTGGTGGCTGCTGCAGGGCAGGATTTTGGTGAATACCGCCAGTGGATGACGACCCAGGGGATTGATGCGAGCGGCATACACGAAGTCATCGGCGAATTTACTGCGTCGTGCTTCATCAACACCGACCAAGCCAACAACCAGTTGGTGGCGTTTTATACAGGAGCCATGGCACGTTCACGGGATTTATCACTGTTGAGCTTTGGGCTTAGCCGCAACGACCTCGTGATTATTTCACCGACCGATCCCGATGCCATGGCGCGTTATGTGGGTGAATGCCGCCAAATGGGAGTGCCCTTTTTGTTTGATCCAGGCAAGCAGACGCCACGTCTGACTGCCGCCCAAATCCTCGATGGACTCGATGGTGCCTATGCTTTGATCGGCAACGACTACGAGTTTGCTATGATGGCACAGGTGACTGGCAAAAGTGAACGCGAATTGATGGAAAGTGTGCCACTCACTGTGCTTACCCGTGGTGATAAGGGGTCGGTGGTGTCAGAGTTGCGTGATGGTGTGCGCATTGATACAGCGGTCGATGTCGCACCCGTCGACGAAGTCCGCGATCCCACTGGTGCGGGTGATGCCTATTTGGCGGGGTTTGTGTTTGGGATGTCGCATCAACTTCCGGCAGTGACCTGTGGGCGTGTGGCATCGTTGGCAGGCGCATTTGCCATCGAGCATCATGGTTGCCAAGAGCACATCTACACTCCCACGCAATTCTATACACGCTATGTGGACGCATTTGGGGATGATGCAGCAGTTGCCAAGGCATTGCGTGTTGCTTTATAGCGAATATGAGTTGTCTGTCAATGAGTCGTCATGTGCAGAATACTCAGAGTGTAGTATACTTATTTACAAGTGGCGTATGACTGATATGCCAAAGTGATTGTGCGGAGCACGCTGATGTGCCTCAAAAGCATGCCAATGCGTGGCGCCGCAACGCCTTTGTGTGTACTATTTCCCACGAGATAGACCGTCGTCAGTCATGTGGCAGTATCACATGCAAGAAAGATAGGAGCAGGGGATTCAATGACCAAGCAGTATGACATCAAGGACATCGGTTTGGCCGAGCAAGGTCGCAAGCGCATGGCCTGGGCTGAGAACGAAATGCCGGTATTGCGCCAGATTCGCGAACGCTTCAAGAAAGAGAAGCCGTTCAAAGGCATGCGCGTTTCTGCATGTTTGCACGTCACTGCCGAAACCGCCAACTTGATGGCGACCTTGGCAGCGGGTGGTGCCGATATCGTATTGGCCGCCTCTAACCCGTTGTCGACCCAAGACGACATTGCGGCTACACTGGTGGCCCACGAAGAAATCCCAGTCTACGCCATCAAGGGCGAAGATAACCAGACCTACTACAAACATCTTGAGGCCGCCTTGGCCCACAATCCGCACGTCACCCAAGACGACGGCGCCGACTTGGTGTCGGGGATCCTCAAAAACCGCCGCGACCTCATCCCGCAGATGCTCGGTAGCACCGAAGAAACCACCACGGGTGTGATTCGTCTGCGCGCCATGGCTGCAGACGGCGTGTTGCCCTTCCCCGTCATCGCCGTCAACGACAGCGACACCAAGCACCTGTTTGACAATCGCTACGGTACGGGTCAGAGCACGCTCGACGGCATCATCCGCGCCACCAACGTGTTGTTGGCCGGCAAAACCTTCGTCGTCGCTGGCTATGGCTACTGCTCACGCGGTATCGCCGAGCGCGCCCGCGGTATGGGTGCGTGGGTGATTGTCACCGAAATCGATCCCGTCAAGGCACTCGAAGCTGCCATGGACGGCTTCCGCGTGATGCCGATGGAGCAGGCAGCTGCACAATCTGACTTCATTGTGACGGCCACCGGAAACAAACTCGTGATCGACGCCAAAGACTTTGCTGTGATGAAAGACGGCTGTATCGTCT
>JBKCGB010000075.1:0-21248 GCA_046303375.1 Roseiflexaceae bacterium | reverse complement strand
GTCAATCGAGTTGCCTGCAGGTGTCGAAATGGTGATGCCTGGTGACAACATCGAAATGGCCGTTGAGTTGATTGTGCCTGTCGCCATCGAAGAAGGCTTGCGCTTCGCTATCCGCGAAGGTGGTCGTACCGTCGGTGCCGGTGTGGTATCAAAGATTACCGACTAAGTAGGGGATACGCTGCCTCACACTACCGTGGTTTTCCACGGTAGTGTGAGTGCGACTTGGAGTAGATATGGCAGCAAAGCAGAAGGTGCGCATTCGTCTGAAGGCCTTTGATCACAAGATTTTGGATCAATCAGCCAAGCAGATCGTAGAAGCAGCAGAGCATGCAGGGGCACTGGTAGCGGGTCCGGTTCCGTTGCCGACGCGCATCGAGAAGTACAGTGTGAACCGGTCGTCGTTTATCGACAAAGACTCGCAGGAACAGTTCGAAGTGCGCACGCACAAGCGTTTGATTGACGTGTTGGATCCAAACCAACAGACGATTAATGCGTTGATGAAGCTGAACCTGCCAGCCGGTGTGGATATCGAGATTAAGCTCTAATTGTAGAAAGAGCAGCCACTACGGTTTGCACGGTGCAAACCGCAATGCTGCGGAGGTGCGATTGTGATCGAAGGTTTGTTAGGTCGAAAGATCGGCATGACCCAGATTTTTGATGAGACGGGTGCGGTCATCCCAGTCACTGTGCTGGAAGTCGGACCGTGTGTTGTCACGCAAATCCGGGTTCGCGAACGCGACGGCTACGAGGCAGTGCAGATTGGCTTTGGCGATATCAAGCCCAAGAGCCTCAACAAGCCGCAACGTGGTCATTTGGCTGGTGCAGGCAAGTTGGTACGGTATCTGCGCGAATTCGCAGCTGATAACCCGAGCGAACACAAGGTCGGCGAAGTGCTGACTGCTGACCTGTTTGAAGTAGGGCAAATGATTGACGTGACAGGGACATCCAAGGGACGTGGATTCCAAGGTGTCGTCAAGCGTCACGGCTTTAATGGTGGTCCGCGCACCCATGGTCAGTCAGACCGCTTGCGTGCGCCTGGTTCAATTGGTGCTGGTACCGACCCGGGGCATGTGTTCAAGAACACGCGCATGGCGGGGCGTATGGGTGGCCGGCGGGTAACAGTGATGAATCTCTCGGTCGTCGAAGTAATCAGCGACCGCAACCTTCTGCTCGTACGGGGATCCGTGCCAGGTGCCAAGAATGGCCTGGTCATGGTGCGCCGTGCAGTGAAGGGCCAATAGGGGTGGTGTGATGGAAGCAAAACTCTACAACCAAGCTGGGGCTGAGGTTGGGGCAATTGCACTTGATGCAACCATTTTTGGTATTGAGCCCAACGTATCGGTGATGCACCAAGCCATGGTGCGCCAGTTGGCGAATGCCCGTTTGGGCTTGCACAACACCCGCGGTCGTGGCGAAGTTGACGGGAGCACACGTAAGTTGTTCCGCCAGAAGGGCACAGGTCGTGCGCGTGCTGGTTCGATTCGCGCCTCGCATCGCAAGGGTGGTGGTGTGGCACATGGTCCGCACCCACGGTCGTACTATCAGGCGATGCCACGCAAAATGCGCCGATTGGCGGTGCGTTCGGCATTGTCTGCGAAGTTTGCAAGTGCGACAGTCACATTTGTAGACAACATCAGTTTTGGTGCACCGCGCACCAAAGAGATGGTGGCATGTTTGCAGGCGTTGAAAGCCACCGGCAAGACACTTGTAGTGATGCCGGGTCGTGATGATGTTGTGACCAAGTCGGCAAGCAATTTGCCTGGTGTCAAGACGATGTCGGCCTACTACTTGAACGTCATTGATTTGTTGACATACGACAACGTTATCATCACGCAGCCAGCAGTAGCTGTCATCGAAAGCTTTCTGAGCAATCAGACAGTGGGGGGAGAGGCGTGATGAATGCACATCAGATTATTATTCGTCCGTTAATCACGGAAAAGAACACCAACCTGATGACGTTGAACAAGTACTGTTTCGAAGTACATGGTGACGCCACCAAACCGCAGATTAGTGCGGCTATTGGTGAAATCTTCAAGGTGACAGTGACGAATGTGACGACCATGAACGTGCGTGGCAAGATGCGCCGGCGTGGGATGCGTTACGGGTATACCAGCAGCTGGAAGAAGGCGATTGTCACACTGGCCGCTGGCGACGTAATTGACGTGTTTGAGGGGATGTAGAGCGCGGCCGTCAAGTCGCGATGGAGTAAGCAATGGGCGTTCGACGCTACAAACCAACCTCGGCGGGCCGCAAAAACATGTCGGTCTCAACGTTCGAGGAAATTACCAAGAAACAGCCGGAAAAGTCGCTGTTGGAGCCAATGCGCAAAAGTGGTGGCCGCAACAGCTACGGGCGCATCACGACCCGCCATCGTGGTGGTGGGGTACGCCGTGCCTACCGTATCATCGACTTCAAGCGTAACAAGCTGGGGGTCGCTGCAGTGGTTGCCGCCATCGAATACGATCCAAATCGTTCGGCACGCATCGCGTTGTTGCAGTATACTGATGGAGAGAAGCGCTATATTTTGGCGCCTGTCGGCCTGAAAGTCGGCGACAAGGTGATGAGTGGTGCCGAGGCTGAAGTGCGCGTAGGCTGTGCCTTGCCACTCAGGCTGATCCCGCTCGGTACCGAAGTCCACAACATCGAGCTCCAGCAGGGGCGCGGTGGAGTGATGGTGCGGAGTGCTGGTGCATCAGCGCAGCTGATGGCCAAAGAAGGCGACTACGCCACGTTGCGCATGCCGTCAGGCGAGATGCGCATGGTACATATCAACTGTATGGCTACGATTGGCCAAGTCGGGAATGCGGATCACCAGAATGTGCGCTTGGGTAAAGCAGGGCGCAAACGCTGGTTGGGTCGTCGCCCCGAAGTTCGCGGTTCTGCCATGAATCCTCGTGACCATCCACATGGTGGTGGTGAGGGTCGTGCTCCGCGTGGTATGTCACCCAAAACGAAGTGGGGTAAACCCGCACGTGGTGTGAAGACACGGCATAACCCCCGCACTGATCGCTTTATCGTGCGGCGCCGGACCAAGTAATAGCGACACTGGCGCTTACGTAGCACAGGACAAGGGCGCCATTAGCAGGATGTGAAAGGACCGAGGATGTCACGGTCATCGAAGAAGGGTCCATTTGTCGACATGCGACTGTTGGGCCGCATCGAAGATATGAACAAGACGAACGATAAGCGCGTGCTACGCACGTGGTCGCGCCCATCGACGATCTTCCCCCAGATGGTGGGGCATACGATTGCTGTTCATGATGGTCGCCGTCACGTTCCGGTGTATGTCACCGAGAACATGGTCGGACACAAGTTGGGTGAATTCGCGCCTACCCGCACCTTCCGGAGCCATGGTGGTAAGAAGGCTGACAAGCGCGGCAAGATGAAGTAGCTTGCGGGTGTCGGGGTGACCCGATACACCATGCATTGCGGAGCGAGAGACGATGCAAGCGAAAGCTGTTACCAAGTATGTGCGCATATCGCCATTAAAGGTCCGCCCAGTGATGGACGTGGTGCGTGGCATGCCAGTAAGGAAGGCGTTGTCGGTGCTGAAGTACATGCCGCAGAAAGCGGCACGTGAGGTAGCCCGCACGCTGATGTCGGCGGCAGCCAATGCCGAGAACAATTTCGACATGGACCCGGCAGCGTTGGTGGTACACACCATTTATGCCGATGAGGGCCCGGCCTTCAAGCGCTTTATGCCGCGGGCCCGGGGTCGTGCAGACCGGATTCGTAAGCGCACCACCCACATTACTGTGGTTGTGGATGATGGCGCCACAAGCTAGCCGACAGTGAGGACGTATGGGAAGTAAGGTACATCCACTGGGGTTTCGCCTCGGATACATCAAGGATTGGCAGTCGCGTTGGTTTTCTGAGCGCAACTACACCGACCAATTACACGAGGACTTGAAACTGCGCCAGATGGTTTTGAAGCACTATGCGGGCAATGGCGTCGCTCGAGTCGACATTGAGCGCTCAGCCAACCGTATCGAAATCACTATTCACACCGCCAAGGTGGGGCATGTGGTCGGTCAAAAAGGCGAGAATGTTGATAAGTTTCGTGCCAAGATAGAACGCATGCTTGGCAAGAAGCTCAAAATCAACGTCGCTGACGTGGCACAACCCGAGCTCGAAGCCCAGTTGGTCGCAGAGAGTATCGGTGAACAGATCAACAAGCGTGTGTCGTACAAACGTGCCATGAAGCAAGCCGTGCAACGTGCGATGCGTTTTGGGGCACTCGGTGTCAAGGTCAAGTGTTCGGGACGCCTCGGTGGTGCCGAAATTGCCCGTGTCGCCAACGAACGCGAAGGCCGCGTGCCATTGCACACATTGCGTGCTGACATCGACTATGCGCAGGTGCATGCACACACCACCTTTGGTCGTATTGGTGTAAAAGTCTGGATCTACAAAGGTGACGTCTTCTTTGATGCAGCAGGCAACATGCAGCAGGCGACGCCAGCAGCGGTGACCCGCAATGCTGGTGGCGACGAAGATGATCGTCGTGGTGGTCGTGGTGGCCGTGGTGGTCGTGGTGGCCAGGGTGGTCAAGGCGGCCAGGGTGGCCAAGGTGGTCGTGGCGGCCAGGGTGGTCGTGGCGGTCAAGGTGGCCAGGGTGGTCGTGGCGGTCAAGGCGGCCAAGGTGGTCGTGGTGGGAATCGCACGCCACGGGCCTAGCCGAGGAATGTAAGGAGCAACGTTTATGTTGATGCCGAAGCGCGTCAAGTACCGCAAGATGCATCGCGGCAATAACCGTGGCATGTCACACAATGGCAACACGGTGGCGTTTGGGGATTTTGGGTTGTTGGCTGTTGAGCCCGCCTGGATTACCAGTCGCCAAATCGAAGCCGCGCGCCGTGCCATTTCGCACCATGTCAAGCGTGGTGGCAAAGTGTGGATTCGCATCTTTCCGGACAAGCCGATCACCTTGAAGCCTGCCGAAACCCGCATGGGTAGCGGTAAGGGTGCAGTTGATCATTATGTGGCTGTGGTCAAACCCGGTCGCATCATGTTTGAGATTGGTGGGGTACGCCCCGAAGTTGCGATGGAAGCCTTGCACTTGGCATCGGCCAAGCTGCCGATTGCCTGCAAGATTATCTCGCGCGAGGAAGAGGCAGGCGAATGAAAACCAAAGAACTTCGTGAGCTCGATAGCCAGACGCTGATTGCCAAGATTGACGAGTGCTACAAAGAAATGTTCAATCTGCGCTTTCAGGCAGTCACTGGGAAGTTGACAGCGACTGGTCGTCAGGCGATTGTGCGTAAGGAAATCGCACGCATCAAGACGATTTTGCGTGAGCGTGAGCTGGGCGCATAAGCCCATGGGAGAACGAACGATGGCCGAAGGACGACGACAGTACAAGGTCGGGCGAGTGGTGAGCAACAAGATGAACAAAACCGTCGTAGTGGCGGTCGATTATCTGCGCCCACACCCACTTTACCGCAAGATTATGCGTACCACGCATAAGTTCCATGCGCATGACGAACAAAACGCCTGCAAGGTGGGCGATATGGTGCGCATCGGCGAGACCCGCCCCCTCAGCAAGACCAAATGCTGGGAAGTGGTCAGCGTGGTGACACAGGCCGGAGAGGAATAAGGTAATGGTACAGCAGCAATCACGCTTGAAAGTGGCTGATAACACGGGCGCCAAAGAAATCATGTGTATCCGCGTTATGGGCGGTTCACGGGTGCGCTATGGCTTCGTGGGCGATGTCATCATCGCTTCGGTAAAGGATGCCACACCAGGTGGAACGGTCAAGAAGGGCGAAGTGGTGCGTGCCGTGGTGGTGCGTACGCACAAGGAATATGGCCGCCCAGATGGTTCTCACATCCGTTTTGATGACAACGCCGCTGTCATCATCAACAAAGAAGACAACCCACGTGGTACCCGTATCTTTGGACCGGTGGCCCGTGAGTTGCGTGAGCGTGGATTCATGCGAATCATTTCGCTTGCGCCGGAGGTGTTGTAATGCACGTAAAAAAGGGTGACGAGGTACTCGTTATTTCCGGTAAGGAAAAGGGCAAAAAGGGTACCATCAAGCAGTCGATTCCCACGGATAGCCGTGTGGTCGTCGAAGGCCTGAACAAGGTGAAGCGCCACACCCGCCCGCGTGGTGTTGGCCAAATGGGTGGCATTGTGGAGCAAGAAGCTCCCCTGCATGTCTCGAATGTGATGTTGATTTGCCCGAAGTGTGGGCGCGCATCACGCACGGGTCATCGCTTTCTCGAGGCAGCCGACGCCAAGGGGCGTGCCAAAAAGGTACGCTTTTGCAAGTCGTGTGATGCCGCCATTGATGAGTAATCGCGCGGCTCGATGCGCCGCATAAATCAAGGTCGGAATGGGGGGATGACCATTCCAATCCCTTGAGGAGTAAGTAATGACACCGCGACTGAAGGAAAAGTATCTCAAGGAAGTTGTACCTGCGCTGATGCAAGAGTTTTCGTATGCATCAGTGATGCAAGTGCCCCGTCTCAACAAGGTAGTGGTCAACATCGGTCTCGGCGAAGCGTTGAGCAACTCCAAGGCCGTGGATGCTGCGGTTGAGCAGCTGACCCTGATTACTGGGCAAAAGCCAGTAACTACCAAAGCCAAGAAGTCAATCGCCAACTTTAAGTTGCGTGAAGGACAAGCCATTGGTGTGATGGTGACCTTGCGTGCAGAGCGCATGTATGATTTTCTTGATCGTTTGATGAATCTTGCCTTGCCCCGACTGCGTGACTTCCGCGGTATTAGCCGCCGCTCGTTTGACGGGCGTGGTAACTACAGTTTGGGTCTGCGCGAACAAATCGTGTTCCCAGAAATCGAAATCGACAAAATCGACAAGATTCGTGGGATGGAAATATCAGTAAACACGTCAGCCAGTGATGACGCGGCTGGGTATGCGTTGTTGAAGCGTTTAGGGATGCCGTTTCGTGACTGATTCGAGCCAGGAGTCAATGGACTCACCAGCTCGAATGGAAGAAAGGAAAGAAGCCGTTGGCTAAGAAGTCGATGATCGCCAAGGCCCTACGCAAGCCGAAGTTCGCGGTCCAGGGCTACAATCGCTGTAAACTGTGTGGGCGCTCACGTGCATACATGCGCAAGTTTGGGATGTGCCGTATCTGCTTCCGCGAGAATGCACTCCGGGGGATGATTCCCGGCGTCACAAAGTCAAGCTGGTAGAGAGCATTGCCCACAGGCGAAAGGGTTCGCCATGAGAAGCATTTGGTGACCGTAGGAGGAAGATCCTGTGACTGTGAATGATCCGATTGCAGATATGTTGACGCGTATCCGCAACGCAGGCATGGCTCGCCAGCAAAGCGTTGAAATACCGTCATCAAAGATGAAACTGGCAATCGCCCAGATCCTGAAGCGCGAAGGATTTATCGCTGACTTTCAGGTGCGCGACGGCAAGCCGTGTGCCATGCTGGTGCTCCAGCTCAAGTACACCGCCGAAAAGAAGCCAGTAATTAGTGGGTTGAAGCGCGTAAGCAAGCCGGGGTTGCGTATCTATACAAATCGCGCCGAAATCCCACAAGTTCGTGGTGGCTTAGGAATTAGCATTTTATCGACACCAAGTGGCGTGATGGCTGGCTACGAAGCGTGGCAGAAACACGTCGGTGGCGAAGTGCTCTGCTACATCTGGTAACTGAGGGGAGAAGAACGATGTCGCGTATTGGTAAGAAGCCCATCCCAGTCCCCAAAGGTGTTGATCTCCAGATTGCAGCGGGGAATGTGGTGACAGTCAAGGGGCCCAAGGGCTCGTTGATGCAGGCGTTGCCGGATAGCATGGTATTGACCCATGCCGATGGTCAGTTGGTTGTGACTCGTCCGAGTGACGGCAAAGAGCACCGTGCCTTGCACGGTTTGACCCGCACCTTGTTGGCAAACATGGTTGAAGGGGTGACCACTGGCTATGCCCGTGTGCTCGAAATTCTTGGTGTCGGGTATCGTGCTGCCCGCGAAGGCAAAAACATTGTTGTCTTTGTCGGCTACTCACACCCGATTCGTGTGGTTCCACCTGAAGGCATCAGCTTCGAAATCATCGAACGTAAAGCAGCAAGTGAACCACAGCAAGTGATTGTGCGTGGTATCGACAAGCAGTTGGTCGGTGAACAGGCTGCCAAGATTCGTGCATTACGACCACCCGAGCCCTACAAAGGCTATGGCATCAAGTTCCAAGGTGAGCGTGTGCGACGCAAAGCGGGTAAGGCTGGTAAGGCGAAGTAGTGCGAGTCGGGGGGAATTCCCCGCTCTATTGGTGAGGAGATTGAAATGGCAGTACGCAAAGCTCGTGAGCTTCGTCTGCGCCGACATAATCGGGTGCGCCGCAAAGTTGAAGGCACCACAGCTCGCCCACGCTTGAGCGTGTTTCGCAGCAGTGCCCACATCTATGCGCAAATCATCGATGATGTGACCCAGCGCACATTGCTGGCCGCATCGACCAAGAGCGCTGGCGTGACGCCAGGCACCAAGACAGAAGAAGCCCGTTTTGTTGGCAAAACCATTGCAGCGTTGGCCAAGAAAGCTGGCATCACGCAAGTCGTGTTTGACCGCGGTGGTTTTAAGTATCACGGTCGTGTCCAAGCGTTGGCCGATGGTGCCCGCGAGGGTGGCCTCGAGTTTTAGGGCATAGGGAAGTGATATGACGTGTGCCGGATTCCGGTACAACTGACATGTTGGAGGAGTTGTGTCAAAAAAGCAAATCAGTCCCGAGGGCCTAGAGCTCGAGGAACGCATCGTACAAATCAATCGTGTCTCGAAAGTGGTAAAGGGCGGTCGCCGCTTTAGCTTCAGCACGATGGTGGTTGTCGGTGATGGTAATGGGCATGTGGGTATCGGTATGGGGAAGGCTGCAGAAGTCCCTGATGCGATTCGCAAGGGTGTGGATGCCGCCAAAAAGAACCTCATCTATGTGCCGTTGTCACGCACCACAATCGTACACGAAATGGAAGCGGAATTTTCTGCGACCAAAGTGCGCTTGATTCCTGCGGCGCCAGGTACCGGTGTTATTGCCGGGAGTGGTGTGCGCCCAGTGGTCGAAGCTGCCGGTATCAAAGACTTGCTGTCAAAGCGCTATGGGAGCAACAACCCAGTGAACGTGGTGAAAGCAACGTTTGCTGCGCTCAGCGAGATGAGGTCAGCCGATCAGACAGCCAAGGATCGCGGTTTGACTCGGCACGAATTGCGCCAGCGCCGCATTGTGCGGAATGCTGACAAGCAGGAGTCGTAAGTCATGGCGAAGTTGCGAATTACATACACCAAGAGTGCCATTGGCTATAGCGCCGACCAAAAAGAGACGATTAAGTCACTTGGGTTGCGTAAGCTGAATAGCAGCATCGTACGTGAAGATACCCCCGTGGTGCGTGGCATGATTTTCAAGGTGCGCCACTTGGTGACCGTCCAAGAGGTCGCAGAAGGTGAGGCCAAATCATGAAGTTGAATGATCTGCGCCCGGCAGCTGGCTCACGTCGCACGTCAAAGCGTGTTGGTCGTGGTTATGGCTCCGGCAAAGGCAAAACTGCTGGCAAAGGTATGATGGGTCAAAAGGCTCGTTCAGGGCCGAATCCCTATCGCACCTTCGAAGGTGGCCAGAACCGCTTGACCAAGCGCATGCCCTATCTGCGTGGGTTCAAGAACCGCTTCCGTGTGGAATACCAGACCATTAATGTCGGCGATTTGGCCGAAATGAAGGCTGGTGATACGCTCACCATTGCAGATTTGGTTGCAAGTGGCGTGTTCAAAGCCCATCTGCCCATCAAGCTGTTGGGTGATGGCGATCTCAACATTGCACTGACTGTCGAAGTCCACAAGGTGAGTGCAAATGCCAAGACCAAAATCGAAGCTGCTGGTGGCAAAGTCATTGAAACGCCGTGGCAGTTGGTGCGTCCATCACGCAGTTTTGGGGTGCACTCTGTGGCGCGTGGGCCGCGTGAATAATGCAAACAGCATCGGTGGTTGGCATCATACCAACCACTGGTGCAGGCTGGAGGAGACTCGTCCATGCTAAAGTCAGTGTTACAAGCACTGCAAGTGCCAGACCTGCGACGGCGGGTGTTGTTTACACTTGCGATGATGCTCGTGTTCCGCTTCATTGCGCATATTCCAGTGCCCAATCTCGACCCCAATGCGTTGGCGAGCTTGCGTGAAGCATTGCAGAGTAATCAGTTGGCACAGTTGCTCAACATTTTTGCGGGTGGTGCGCTACAGAATTTGTCTGTGGCATCGATGGGTGTATACCCATACATTACCGCACAAATTATCGTGCAGTTGTTGCAACCGCTGATCCCCGCTTTGAATGACCTGCGCAAGGAAGGTGAACAAGGACGGATTCGACTCAACCAGATTACCTTTGTGGCCACCGTGCCGATGGCGCTGTTATCAGCATATGGGCAGACGTTGACCATTGATCGCAGTCTTGGTGTTGGTCAGTCGTTGTTCCGTACCCCGTTTGACATCGTCAACAACTTCTTGCCCACATTTGCCATCTTGATGGCCATGCTGGCAGGGACCATGTTTCTGATATGGTTGGGCGAGCAAATCCAGAGTTATGGTATTGGCAATGGCATTTCAATGATCATCTTTGCTGGTATCGTCTCGCGTTTGCCGGCCTTGATCATCGAAGGTTTCACTGCGGTCGAAACCGGTGGTGCCGAGCAGGTAATCGGGGTCATCGCATTTCTGGCGATTGCACTGTTGACCATTTTGGGCATCATCATGATGCACGAAGGACAACGGCGCATTCCCGTACAATATGCCAAAAAGGTACGTGGGAATCGGCAGTACGGTGGTCAGACGAGCCATATTCCACTCAAGGTCAACATGGCCGGTATGATTCCGTTGATTTTTGCACAGAGCATTATCATCTTCCCCGGTACGTTGGCATCATACGCCTGTCCAGAAGTAACTGCTGCTGCGGATGCGTCAATTCTCAAGCAAGTGGCATGTTTTACGTACCAGACGTTTAGCCCGCAGTACGGGAATGGCTCGATTGTCTATACCATTGCGTTGTTCGTGTTGGT
Source organism: Roseiflexaceae bacterium (assembly GCA_046303375.1). GTDB lineage: Bacteria > Chloroflexota > Chloroflexia > Chloroflexales > Roseiflexaceae > UBA965. The sequence goes on along the minus strand of JBKCGB010000075.1, from coordinate 10,250 downwards.
CTTTTTCTTTACCTATTTCTACACCAAGGTGATTTTTGAACAGCAGAACATCCCTGATACGCTCCAGAAAAACGGCGGAGCGATTTTGGGTGTGCGCCCCGGCAAAAATACCGAAACCTACTTGGATGAGATTGTCAGCCGCTTGACCCGCACTGGTGCACTCTTTTTGGGCTTGATTGCGGTATTGCCCTTTTTGACACAAACAATTACCGGTGTGCCCATTGGGTTGGGTGCTACCGCGTTGTTGATTGTGGTTGGTGTGGCAGTTGACACGTTGCGTCAAATCGAAGCGCAGCTGGTGATGCGTAACTACGAAGGATTCCTTGGCAAGCGCTAGACGATATCGCCATGGTGTGTGGTAGGGGGAGTGAGATGGACGTCATTTTGCTGGGTGCCCCTGGAGCGGGCAAAGGTACACAAGCCAAAGTGCTCGAAGAGTATTCTGGCCTGGTGCATGTGGCAAGTGGTGATCTCTTTCGAGCCGCCCTCCGCCAAGGGACTGAGTTGGGGATGCTGGCAAAATCCTACATGGATCGTGGCGAGCTCGTACCCGACGAAGTGGTGATACGGATGATTATGGAGCGCATTGGGATGCCGGATTGTGCCAAAGGAGTCATCTTCGATGGCTTCCCCCGTACGAGTGATCAGGCAGTTGCGCTCGGTCGAGAGCTACAGCGTCAGGGGCGCCAAGTTGACCATGTGTTGTACTTGCGTGTCCCTGATGAAATGCTCCTCCGCCGAATTGCTGGTCGACAGACTTGTAAAACGTGCGGTTCGACGTATAATATATATTACTTTCCATCCAAACGTCCTGACGTTTGTGATGAATGCGGTGGTAAGTTGTATCAACGAAGTGATGATACAATGGAAACAGCGCGGCACCGGCTCGAAGTCTACTTCGCTCAGACGATGCCGTTGATTGAGTTCTATCGCAAGCAAGGGTTGTTGCGTGAAATCGATGGCCAGCGTGAAATCACGCAGGTCACTGGTTCCATGTTGCAAATAATGGGGATACATGGCAGTCACGTGCAAAAACCAGCGTGAGTTGGCGGCGATGCGCCGAGCTGGCGCAGTAGTCGGTCTCTGTCATCGCATGTTGCGCACATGGGTAGAGCCAGGTATCACCACGCGAGAGCTTGATGCGCGGGTGCATGCGTTGATTGTTGCGCATGGTGGTGTTCCTTCGTTTTTGGGGTATGGCGGGCCGCCAGCGTATCCGGCAGCCACATGTATCTCGATCAACGAAGAGCTCGTGCACGGTATCCCGGGCAAACGGCGATTGCGTGCAGGTGACATCGTGAGTATCGATGTTGGGGTGCAGATTGACGGGTACCACGCAGATTCTGCATGGAGCTACGCAGTCGGGGATGTTTCTGATGAGGCGGCGGGTTTGTTGCGCGTCACCGCAGAGACATTGGAGCATGCACTGTCAGTTGTGCGAACAGGGGCACGACTTTCAGATATTTCGTGGGCTATCCAGAGTTACGCGGAAGCGCGGGGCTACGGGGTAATCCGCAACTACATTAGCCATGGCATAGGCAAAGCGCTCCATGAGGATCCTCAGATTCTCAACTATGGGCCAGCTGGACGTGGGCTCGTCTTACAAGCGGGCATGACGTTTGCCATTGAGCCGATGATTGTCTGTGGCAATCCTGCCACAACGGTACTGCGTGACGGGTGGACGGTGGTGACGACCGATGGTCGTCTCGCGGCACACTATGAACACACGGTAGCAGTAACACATGGAACGCCGGAAATCCTGACGAGTCAGGAAGTACGTGATGAGGTGCTATGACAAAGAAAAAAGACGTGATCGAGATGGAAGGCACGGTGCTTGAGCCCCTGCCAAATGCCATGTTCCGTGTACAACTCGAGAATGGGCCGGAAGTCTTGGCGCATATTTCGGGACGGATGCGGATGAATTACATCCGTATTTTGAAAGGCGATCGCGTTTTGGTGGAGCTCTCACCGTATGATTTGACTCGTGGTCGTATTACTTACCGGTATAAGTAACTGAGTTGTAAGGGGGCTGTTGTGAAGGTTCAGGCTTCGGTCAAGCCACGCTGCGAGTATTGCCGCGTGATTAAGCGCAAGGGCATCATTCGGGTGATCTGCAGTCGCCAGCCAAAACATAAGCAGCGTCAGGGATAGGTCGACTAAGGCAGTGGTATCGTCGTGATGCAGAAAACGCGACGAAATTGATGGTAAAGAGGCAAGCATGGCTCGTATTGCTGGGATTGACATCCCACGAAACAAGCGAATCGACATCGCAATTACGTATGTCTTCGGGATTGGTCGTACAAATGGTGCGGTGATTTTGACCCGTGCCAAAGTGAATCCGGCCACGCGTGTGCGCGATTTGACCGAAGAAGAGTTGGTTCGCATCCGTGAAATCGTCGAGCGCGAATACCGCGTCGAAGGTGATTTGCGTCGTGAAATCCAGATGAACATCAAACGCTTGATGGACATCGCCTGCTATCGCGGGTTGCGCCATCGCAAGGGCTTACCAGTGCGTGGTCAGCGTACGCGCACCAATGCCCGCACGCGTCGCGGTCGCCGCGGTGCCTCGATCGGTATCAAGAAGAAGACGGTCAAGAAGTAACAGTTGCAACAGACGCGGGCGTCGTGATGACGATACGCCGCGGCAACGTGTGGAGGAATCATGGCAAAGGCTCAAACCAAGGCTGGTGCAGCCCCAAAGCGCCAACGCGGCAAACGTCGTGAGCGCAAAAATGTACCACGTGGGCAGGCTCACGTGCAGAGCACATTTAACAATACGATAGTGACGATCACTGACCCGATGGGGAATGTGGTGTGTTGGTCAAGTGCGGGGCACAACGGATTCAAGGGCTCACGCAAGAGCACACCGTATGCAGCACAGATTGCAGCAGAAATCGCTGCCCGCAAGGCCATCGAAAACGGCATGCGCACCATTGAGGTCTTTGTGAAAGGCCCCGGTGCTGGTCGTGAAGCGGCCGTGCGTTCGTTGCAGTCCGCCGGTTTGCAAGTGAGCGCGATTACTGACGTTACCCCTATTCCGCATAACGGTTGCCGACCGCCGAAGCGCCGGCGCGTCTAACTTTGAGGAGACTGTAGTACATGGCTCGCTACCGTGGACCCGTTGCAAAAGTCAGCCGCCGGCTGAATATTGCCTTGACTGACAAGGCCCAAAAGGTGCTGAATAAGCGCCCCTTCCCGCCCGGACAACATGGTGCGGCATCACGCCGTCGCCAGTTGTCAGATTACGGCATCCAGTTGCAAGAGAAGCAAAAGGCACGCTATGTGTATGGTGTGCTCGAGCGTCAGTTCCGCAACTTGTATGCACGTGCACAACGCATCCCCGGCGAAACCGGTGCAGCGTTGTTCATGTTGCTTGAGCGCCGCCTCGACAATGTGGTGTACCGCATGGGTATGGCCATGACGCGTCAGCAGGCGCGCCAGCTCGTTACCCATGGGCATATCACGGTCAATGGCCGCAAGACCAACATTCCTTCCTACACCGTGCGTGTGGGTGACAAAATTGCCGTGCGTGCGGAAAGCCGTAAACGGAATTACTTCAAGACATTGTCAGAGGCCAAGGAACTCATCCATAAGGCTCCTGAGTGGATGCGAGTCAGCCATACCGAGCTGAGCTCCGAAATCGTGGCGGTTCCCCGCCGTGAAGACGGAGAACAGGGCATCAACGAGCAGTTAATTGTTGAGTTCTACAGCCGCTAGTCGTTGTGTGCGGGGTGCTCACACACCCCAGCACATGCACGCCTATGTTGTAGTGACAATGGAAGGAGCGGATTAATGATGCTTGACATCGCAAAGCCGTTTATCGAAGTACAAAAGGCAGAGATTGGTGACGAAAATTATGCACGCTTTAGCATAGCACCACTTGAACCCGGGTTTGGCCATACCCTCGGGAATGCGTTGCGTCGCGTGTTGCTTTCATCGATTACGGGTGCTGCCATCACCAAGGTCAAAATCGAGGGCGTCTTTCACGAATTCTCCACGATTGCGGGAGTCCGTGAAGATGTGACTGAAATTGTCCTCAACATCAAGGGTATTCGTCTGCGTTCACATACGGACTTGAATCGCAAGGTGCGTGTCAGTTTGGTGCGCCAAGGCAAAGGTCCGGTATTGGCGCGTCACATGGATCTCCCCAGCAGTGTGGAACTGGTCAATCCAGACCACTACATCTGCGAACTCGATGGAAACGACAACCGCATCGAGATGGAGTTTACGATTGAAAAGGGTAAAGGCTATCAACCTGCCGAAATGGGTGAGATTGTCAATATTGGCGAAATTCCCGTGGATGCAATCTTTACACCGATTTCCAAAGTAAACTACCTGGTGGAAAGCACACGCGTCGGTCAGGCGACCAACCATGATCGCTTGATTATCGAAATCTTTACGGATGGTGCTATTACCCCCTATGAAGCGTTGCGCCATGCTGCCAAAGTGCTCGTGAAATACAACGAGTTTGTGGCTGACTTTAATGGCCCAGATCCTGTTGAGGACGAGGATATTCACCCCATCCCGCTAATTGGGGATACGGCTATCCCTGCTTCAATCATGGAACGCTCAGTTGACCAACTCGAATTGTCGACACGTACGCACAATAGTTTGCGTCGTGCCGATATTACGACCATCGGCCAGATTCTGCAGATGGACGAAAAGCAACTCAAAGCCGTGCGTAACCTCGGTGAAAAGTCGCTCGACGAAATCCGTGATAAGGTGCGCGAAGTCTGCGAGAAGGCAGGGTTCAATCCAGGTGGCAAGTGGGGGAAAGCTGCAACAAGTCCAACGACTGCAGCGGATGAATCCGAGTAACAAGAACAGGTGCAGGGTGATGCGCGCATCGCTCTGTGTGATGCATGAGGAACGAAGATGCGACATAGTCGTGTAGGGTACAAATTGGGTCGTGACAAGGAACAACGCGTTGCGTTGTACCGCGGTTTGATGATTTCGTTGATCGAACATCGCCGTATCAAGACCACGATTACCAAAGCCAAGGCCATTCAGCCCGAAATCGAATCGTTGCTGACCTTGGGTCGTGTGGATACCCCCCACAACCGCCGTTTGGCATTGTCACGCTTGGCCAGTAAAGAGGCCATGCGTAAGTTGTTTGCCTTTGCGCCAGAACAGTTCAAAGATCGCAGTAGCGGCTTTACCCGTATCACCAAACTGGGACCACGGTTGGGTGATGGCGCAGAGATGGCATTGATCGAGTTGTTGTAGTCTGCGGCCATGGTACGCAATCTTGCGTTCCGGGTTGCATATGATGGGACCGACTTTGTGGGCTCGCAGTGGCAAACAAATGGACGGTCAGTCCAAGGTGAATTGGAGTCAGCGTGGCACCGTTTGCACGATGAATCAATCCGATTTACGTTGGCCGGGCGCACGGATGCAGGTGTGCATGCCACAGGTCAGGTTGCAAATGTCGTGACACAGAGTGTACGCACACGTGAAACCATCCTGCGTGCCATGAATGTCATCTTGCCTGCTGATGTGGCACTCATGGACGTGTGGGACGCGCCGAGCGATTTCCATGCGCGATTCTGGGCCACTCGCCGTACGTACGAGTATGTGATTGATACCGGTCCAGTGGCTGATCCGTTGCTCCGACGGATGACACTTGCGGTGTCACGCACGCTGGATTGTGATGCAATGCATGCTGCAGCACAGGTACTTGTGGGGACACACGACTTTGCAGCATTTACGGTGGGTGCACCAATCGGTTCTACGGTGCGCCGGTGTGATGCGGTATCGTGCAGGCGCACATATCGCTTGACACAACCCGTAATCGTGATTCGCATCACGGCAAACGGTTTTTTGCGCAACATGGTGCGCATCGTGGTAGGAACACTGCTCCAGGTTGGTACCGGGCGGCTCTCTACTGCGGGTCTACAGGCAATTCTGGCAGAACGGAACCGCCAGAGCGCCGGACAGCTTGCTCCGGCACACGGCTTGACGATGGTAGCGGTGGAGTATCCGACCCATGTCCTGCCGCACCAACCGAGGAATGACGCTGATAGGTAAGGAATGCGGGAATGAAAACCTATTCTCAGAAGGCATCAGAAGTGTCACGTCAGTGGTATGTGATTGACGGCAACGGTCAAACCGTTGGTCGTCTCGCAACCCAGATTGCCACACTGTTGCGCGGCAAACATAAGCCGACGTTTAGCCCCAACATCGACGGCGGTGACTTTGTGGTCATCATCAATGCCGAAAAGATCCAGCTCATCGGAAAGAAGCAGGATCAGAAGATGTACTACCGACACTCAAACTATCCGGGTGGTTTCAAACAGGTGAGCTACCGCCGCATGTTGGCGACGCACCCTGACCGCATCATTCGCCATGCGGTCAAAGGCATGTTGCCCAAGACGCGATTGGGTCGTCAGCAGTTAGTCAAATTGCGCGTGTATGCAGGTGCGACGCACCCACATGCCGCACAGCAACCACAAGTTTTTGTGCCAAAAGGCCGCTAAGGCAACGACGAGAGGGATATGATGGCTGAAAAGAACTACTATCAGGGTACAGGTCGGCGCAAAACGGCTGTGGCCCGTGTACGCCTCTTTCGAGGTACTGGTGAAATTGTCGTCAACGGCAAAAGCATTGATGCGTACTTTGGTGCCCGTGCACTCTATGTCTCAGAGTTGGCTCGCCCATTTGTGGCTGTTGGCCAGACTGGCGCATTCAATGTGGCCGCCAAGGTCTTTGGTGGCGGTGTAGCTGGTCAAGCCAGTGCAGTGCGCCACGGCATTGCCCGCGCATTGCTCGACCTCGATAGCAGCTTGCGCCCTGCACTCAAGAGTGCTGGTCTGCTGACGCGTGACCCACGCATGAAAGAACGCAAAAAGGTCGGTCTCAAGCGTGCCCGTAAGCGCCCACAGTACACCAAGCGCTAACAGCGGTGTGTGGATTGAATCACGACACCCCATGCTGCGAATCGCAGTATGGGGTGTTTGAGTATGTGTGCAGCCCTATCAAGTCGGTATGCGTCTAGCCAATGGTGATGACATTTCGAAATGTGTCGTACTGTGCAATCGGTGCCGCCAACATGGCAGGCGTGCCCCGGCTGATATCGAGGAGTGGGGCAATGTCAATGACCTGTGCATTGAGATCCCAGAGCTCGGCACCTGCATTGCGCAACAGTGCCATGGCAGGGGCAATATCCCAGACCATGCACCGTCCCACTAGTGCCGCTGTTGCAATCCCAGTAGCCACATAGCAGAGCGATAAAATGGTTGCACCTGTGGTACGGATGCGCCCTTTGTAACTGATGTGGTATCGGCGATGGCAATTAGACGGTACTGCCATCCATGGGTCGAGCTCGGTGTTGCGTGAATTGGTGGCGTGGATGCGTGTGCCATTGCGGTATGCGCCACCATCGGGTGTGGCTACGAAAAGGTCGTCGCTCATGGGCGCATACACGATCCCTGCAACTGGTCGACCATAGTGTACCAGCCCAACCCCAACACACCATCCAGTCAAGGTGCTTGCGTAGGCCGATGTGCCATCGATGGGGTCGATGACCCACACATATTCGTGTTGTGCCAAATCACCGGTGCCGATGCGTGTCCCCTCTTCGCCGAGGATGGCGTGTGTCGGGTGTGTGTTGCGCAAATACGAAACAAGGCGCTGTTCGATGGCTTGGTCCATGCGTGTGACAAGAGACCCATCTGGTTTGCGCGTGAGACCAGGGTCATGGCGCTGTGCCTTGGCATCATCACCACATGCGGTTACTAACTGGGTCAAGTCAGTGAGGGCCGACGAAATAGTCATGAAACCCCTTTTCGCACGAAAATCGCTCCATGGTATTATACGATAACATCGTGGAATTGCCACATGGTACGGAATTTGTACGGTAACACATGCAAAGAACATATGGACGCGCTACTTTTTGATTTGGATGACACGCTCTACTCACTTGACATGCACCGCCGCCGTCACCTGGCGCGTGCCTGGCAGCCCTGGTTACGCCAGCTCACCCCAGCAGCATGTGGTGCGGTATTAGATGCAGCAGTACACGAACGCATCTTCTTTCGTGATATGCCAGCGTTTCTGGCACGTCATGGGGTTACATCAGCATCCGAAAATGATCAACTCTGTGCGGCCAGTCGTGATACTTGGTTCAGTGATATGCGTCTCGATGATGGTGTTGCTACGTTGTTGGATGACTACAAACAACGCTTTCGGCTGGGATTGATTACCAATGGTCCGAGTTGGACACAACGCGCAAAAATAACACAGTTGGAATTGGAACGTTGGTTTGATGTCTTGATTGTATCGGCCGAGTTCGGCGTCGACAAACCAGACGTGGCAATTTTTCAGCATGCACTGACCTGTCTCGATGTGACAGCAGCTGATGCAGTCATGATTGGCGATAACCCAGAAGCTGATATCAGGGGCGCGCACGCCACAGGGATGCGTGCCGTGTGGATTACCCATCCGCGCCAGGTGTATCCCGCTGATCTGGCGCCACCGTGGCGCCAGGTGCCACACGTCTGTCAGCTGGTGTTGTGAAAGAGGTACGATGAAGCCACTTCCTCCACTTGAAGCATTACTCGCAGAACTCTCGTTGAGTGATCGCGCCACCGTGGCAGCACTTCATGCCTGCCCAGAAGATGAGCTTGTACCACGACTCCATCAACACGCACATTGGGTCCAAGTCAGTCAGCAATTGCCAGCGACTGCAGCTGCTGTGCTGGCGCGGCTGCGGCGCATGGGGGGGAGTTGTACTGCTAGCTGGCTGGATGGTCTCGCTGGTCCGTTGCGGAGTAATATTGCGACTATCTCCCCACGCACTCTGCTCAGCATCTATGCCGACCATACACCACTCGAAACATTGTTTGTGCTAGGTATTGTTTGGCCACATCGGACATCGAGCGGCGACCGATGGCAGATTCCTCCCGAAATCGAGGCATGTCTACCAGAGCCGCATGCGTTGTTTGTGGATGTCACAGTGTCACCGGTACCCGCAGATGATGCAGTGCCGTTGGATGAGCTCCTCTGTCAAATGGCATGTCTGGCATACGACGGGCGCGTACCGCTCCAACATCATGGCAAAGTATCACACGTGGTAGCACAACGATTGCATGGCATCACTGTGCCTGCACCTGTGATTGCCTGGTTGGTGGCGACGATGCTCGCAGGTGGGGCGTGTGTCGCCGAACACAACCATGTGGTACCGGCACAGCCATTGCTGACGTGGTTTGCCATGCCTGCACATCTGCGCCACCAAGAAGTCGCACGGGCATGGTTACAGGCAGCGTGGAGCGAATGGGAGCTTGGCCCCAAACGACGCCCACCGGCACTCGATGTGCGTGCGGCTCGTCGTGCTGTGCTCCACGAGCTCGTACCACAGCTCACCGATACATGGTGCGCGATCGATGATATTCGCCAGCACATCAAAGCCCGCTGGCCAGATATCTTTCGTGGTGAACGGAATCCGCTGACTCATGGGTGGCAAACACACTGGGATGCAGACGATGGTCAGCTGTTGACCTATCTCATCACTGGTCCATTGTGCTGGCTCGGCATCGTAGAAAGTGCCCAGCATGGTATGCTGATACGGCGCACCGCCTTGGGGCGTTGGCTGGCAGGTATTGCTGTTGCTCCGGTAACTGCTGATGTGGAACCTGCCACGCTCGAAGATGATTTGAGTGTGGTGCTGAGTGATTCACGCAACCTGCTCGCACGATTTCAACTGCACCGTGTCGCGAGTTGGCACGATGCAGTTACTGCACAGTTGTCACCACAACGCGTACACCAGGTGCTTGCCAAGGGGATGACCATCGATGAATTATGCACCATCGTGCAACAAGTGGTTGTACCACCACCAGCACCTGAAGTGCTGGCGACGCTGCGGCGCTGGGGCGCACACGTGGTACACGTGCAAATGACTCCGACAGTGCTTATTCATGCGAGTGACCAGCGCGTACTTCACGACATGATCCATGACCGCCGAGTTCATTTACCAGCACATACGTTGTTGGGTGATAGTCATGTGGGCATTGACCCAGCGGATGCTCCAGCACTCGCCCGCCGGCTTCGTACGGCAGGGTATGTGGTTGAAACTGCACGACTGCGTCCAGTAACCTTTAGTGATGATGAACTGGCTTTGATTGAAAGCGCTTTGCAACAGCTCGATAGTCAGCATCCATTGGCACGTCAACTGATGGCGCGTGTGACTCAACTGCGTGCAGACCGAGGAACCCCACATCATGGGTGAACGACTCTATCGCACCACGGGGATTATC
>JBKCGB010000074.1:0-14336 GCA_046303375.1 Roseiflexaceae bacterium | reverse complement strand
CGAGTCACTGTACCCGTATCACACTGGCGGTCGCATTTAACTACGGCGGACGCCACGATATCATCAATGCGATACAAACGATTATTGCAAGTGGCGTACCCGCACATGCCATCAACGAAGCGCTCATCAGTGCGCATCTCTCAACCCGTGGCATTCCTGATCCGGATTTCATTATTCGCACCAGCGGCGAGTGGCGCCTTTCGAATTTTCTGATTTGGGAAGCAGCATACAGCGAATACTGGACATGTCCAGTATTTTGGCCAGATTTCACTCCCGAATTATTACAGCAAGCAGTGAGCGATTATGGCAAACGCGACCGACGATTCGGTGGCCTCACCTCCAAAACGTAATCCCACGCTCCAACGGCTCTTTACCGTGCTCCCGTTGGTTCCCGTGCTGGTGCTCGCCATTTGGTGGGATGTGTGGACTGTCACGTTGGTCGTCATTGTTGCAAGTATTATTGGTCTTGCTGAGCTCTTTACGGCACTCACCGCGCACTCCATCAAGTCATACGCCTATGTCGGGTATGTGTATGCGGTTGCAGTCATTGCAACCACGTATTTCGACAGTAGCCGAGTCGAATATGTATTGATTATTGGGCTGATTCTTTCCCTTGTGGTCATGCTTCGCTATGCCCAACATCCCCATGCATACACAGGTTGGGCATTGACTATCGCAGCCGTGTGGTATATCGCATATACGCTCTCGTACATCGTGCGAATGCGGGCGATGAGTACACCACTCAGCGATGGGCTCCTCTCCACCTATATGGCACCTGGAGTGGCATGGATTATCACCACACTGGCCAGCACGTGGCTGTGTGATACCTTTGCCTATTTTAGTGGTCGACACTTTGGCAAACATCTGCTCGCCCCACACATCAGCCCCAAAAAAACCTGGGAAGGGAGTATCGGCGGCGTGATTGGCGCTATCCTTACCAGTAGTGCATGCATCCCGCTGTTTGGCCTACCCATTCCGTGGTGGGGTGGAATTGTCATCGGCGTGATGGCAGGCATTGTTGGGCCACTCGGCGACCTCGCCGAATCGCTCATCAAACGACAGCTGGGCATCAAAGATTTAGGCACACTCTTTCCTGGACACGGTGGCATGCTTGACCGCATCGACAGCGTCATATTCATGGTGCCACTCGTCTATGTCGCATTGCATCTATTCGGTATTTCATAGAAAAATTTCTCACCACATCCTTACCTCTGTATGTGCACTTTTTCGCTACAATACACGTCATAGGGGTACGTAGCAATGGCCCACGATTTCGACTTGTGATTGAAAGAGGTCTACATGACAGCCATAGTCACTATTGTGGCGTTTTTAGTGTTGTTGGGAATACTGGTTGTCGCACACGAACTCGGCCATTTTTGGAGCGCTCGTGCTTTCCGCATCGATGTCGAAGAATTCGGCATTGGTATGCCACCACGCGCCTGGACATTCGCAGAACGCAACGGCGTCAAGTATACGCTCAACTGGTTGCCACTGGGTGGTTTTGTGCGCTTTCGCAACAAACCGGATGACGGCGACTCGACATCGTACGGTATTGGCAGCTTACGCGAAGCCCCCATCATTCAACGCATCATCGTGCTCCTTGCTGGTCCCTTCATGAATTTGCTGGTGGCAGTGGTCATTTTGGCGGGATTGGTCTATTCCAACGGCAAAGTCGTCTATGAAACAGGACTCGTCATCAATGCCGTCTACCCAGGCTCACCTGCCGAACAAGCAGGAATCCGGCCAGGTGATATCCTGTTGACCGTTGACAACAGTGCCGAAATAACACCAGCGATGGACATCGGTGTCATCGCCAAAGACAAGATCGGGCAATCCATACCAGTGCAGATTGTGCGGGCGGATCAGACGCAGACCCTCCAAATCGTGCCTGGTCCTTGGACGCTCGAAAATGGCGAGTCACGGATGGGCTTTGGGATTGGTTACACACAACGTGCCACCACCCAACCAGTCGGGATCATTGAAGCAGTGCAATTTGGTGTCAGCCAGACAATTACCATTTCCGTGGCCATGCTGGACGGGTTGCAAACGCTGCTGAAAGGGTTGTTGGGCTTTGCTCCCCCCGTGGAAAATGCCGGGCTGACGGGAGTGGTGGGAATGGCACGAGGAACAGGCGAAATCATTGATCGTGATGGGCTGTTGGGGTATCTCAATTGGATGGCACTGATCAGTATCAACTTGGCCATCTTTAATCTACTACCGATTCCTGCGCTCGATGGTAGTCACATCATGTTTGCCTTGATTGAAGCAATTCGGCGCAAGCGGATTCCTGCCGAGCGCGAGGCCATGGTGCACATGGCAGGGTTCATGGCCTTGATGATATTGATGGTGGTAGTCACTATCAGCGACATCCAAGGGTGGCTGAATGGCGCATCCGTCTTTGGGCAATAAGCCCGACTACACGCAGCATGACACGCATCCACCCTATATTCGCGCCAGCGACATCGGCAGTTATCTCTACTGTAGACGCGCATGGTGGCTCGAACGGGTCAATGGATGGCAACCCGATGACGTGGCACCGCGCCGCCGCCAAGGCACGGTGGCGCATCGGCGCCATGGATGCCTGGTATGGCTTTCAAATCTACTGATACGCCTTGCATGGCTGGCAACCATAGCCCTGGTGGTGGTGGCAACTGCCATGTGGGCAGGGTGGTGGCCATGGTAACCGCACAACTCCTCGGTGCGTTGGTGCTCGTTGTTGTGCTGCTGTGGTATGGGGCAATCCGCATGCGACAGCAAAGCGGGTTGCCATGGGCGGATACCGTGCACAGCGATGTGGGCGGAGTGCTGCCACTCGATGTCCCATTAGTGTCACACACCTATCGCCTCACCGGCAAACCCGACTACATTCTACGCCGTGCGGAGGGACTAATCCCCGTCGAAGTCAAGCCGAATCGGCGCGCCAAAAAGCCATACGACTCAGACGCCATGCAACTCATCGCATACTGTCTGCTCGTCGAAGAATGTTACGGTGAGCGCCCGCCATATGGATTATTGCGCTATGCGGACCACACCTTTCGCATTGAATATACGGCTGCCCATCGCACTGAAATCGTGACCACTATTGTCGCAATGCAATACGACCACACACACCCCGACTGCCCGCGCTCACATCAACAGACGGCACGTTGCCGTGGCTGTGGGTTTTGGGCACAGTGTGATCAATCGCTTATCCCAGATACGGAGGTACAATAGCCATGCTCCCGAGTCCGAATATTGTGACCCAAACTCCGGCACAGGCCCGTCAGACCATCGCAACTGCAATTGATGTGTATTTGTCGGGGGCAGTTACGATCAACCAATTGGCGCAGTGGGCGCTCCAGGCGTACCATGCGCGCGTGACCGACCTCGACGATGCAGCAGATGACGAGCACGACGACGATGCGTATGTATTCGACGAAGAAACACTCCCAGCCGGCGAACAAATGATTGTTGAAGTCCTCGATGCGTTAATGTTTGCTGACGAAGACTCGTTCATGCTCGATGCAGATACATTGGCCACGTGGCGCAATCGCCTGCGTATTGCGGTGGTGTGATACCGTACAAAGATTAAAGTGTGACGTGATGGTTGAAGTGTGAAGCTATACTATGCCCCTACTTCTCCCTTCTCCCTGCCATCATGGCATCGGCGCTACGCGCGGGTGCCATCTTTACCATAGCCAACGCTGGCATATTCCAGCCGTGACGAAAAGATGCCACGACCGCTTTGCGGTCATGGCATGACGCTTATGAGAGCCGGCATCTCGGTGGTGTGCTACATCATTCAGGGTTAATTACCCGTGCTTCGAATGTCCGATTGTAATCGTTGCCCCACAGCTGACCGATAAGTTTGCCTTCTACCAACACCTGGACGCTTTTGACGCCACTGATATTCGTCACGGTTTCGACCAACGTACGCATGGCGGCTGGGCGATCACTAATATCAGCGAATGGCTGGGTAAAATCTATCGTCGCTAGCCCATTTTGGAGCGCCACACCGCGCAGTTGCACCGATTCCGGCACCACTCGTTTCAGTGCACCCGCATACTGGCCTGGACCTGCCAACCATGCACGTACTGTCGCATCGAGTGCGTTCGCCGGCTTGGGAATCATGCGGGTCACCGGTACATCGTGGATGCCGTTGTTGGCCACAAAGTAGAGGACTGCAGGGTATGCATCCCCACCAAGATTGTCCGGATTGGTGACATTGATGAGGGGGCGTGTCTCGCTGATACCGTTTTCGGGTGGCATATCTACACCGTTGATCAGGTATTTTACTTTTTGGATAGTGCTAAATTGCGTCAGCGTGAGCGTCATAGCTGCAAAGCCGCGGACATCGCCTTGACCCGTGGGGCGCTTGTCGAAATCAACCAAGGCCGTGCCATTTTTGATTGAAAGCGACTTGAGTGTCACATCTGGGAGCACCAACCGCTGTAGTCCGTTGCGTGGACCATCAGTAATCAGGGCAGACATAGCCGTACCTGCCACCCGCTTTCCGGTGACGGTGAGCGAGCGCTGTACTGGGACAATCAGCGTCCCACTTGCATCACCGAAATAGAGCCAGAGTTGCATCGTTTTGCTGTCATCCACTGTCGTTGGTGCAGGTGCACCACCAGACGTGTTGGTATTACCACCACTACTCGGTGAGGGCGTAAACGTAATGACCGTGCGTGCAGTAGGACGTGGGGTCGCCACACTCTGCGGTGTGGCCGTATCGACCACCACCACAACTGCTGGTGCGGCTGTGGGCATGGGTGACGGCTCCGGTGGCGCAGTGGGCACCGCTGTGGCCGGGATTTCGGTAGGGAGTGCATCCAGGACTTGCGTCGTCGCCGTAGCATCAATCGCCAACACCGTCCCATCTGGGGTCAACATGCTACTTGCGTACCAATAGATGCCACCCGCAAGTGCCAACACAATCACCAACGCCACATAAAACATCGTGTAGTTGGCTGCTGGCTCAGGAACCCGTGGGCGCGGCGCAGGGCGTGCCACCGTGGCTGGCTGCCATGGGTCATCGGCGTCGTCACGACCGAATGCATCATCACGTGCCTCACGTACAGGCACAAACGCAGCCTCCTGGGCTACTTTTTTGCGCCCTTTCGTCCCCGCGGATTCAGGTTTTTTTGGCGTTGACAGACTTCCCATGTATAATGGACATTGTGTATGGAACTGCGATAGACAATAGCTCGCTTGGTCGACAGGGATATCGAGCGCATCGCCACTCACGTAGCAACGGTGCTCTGCCGTCGGCGTCGAAAACTGAATCGCTTTGTTCTGTCGGAGCCCTACATATGGGCAATGCGTCACTCCATTTGACATGCCACACCCCCCATCGTTGCTAGTATGATGTAACTACTATACATCATAGTATGTACTTTACGCAATAGGGTTGGCAAACTTATGATGAAGGTTCTACCATGCGTGTGTTACTTGTATCAGACATCCATTCAAACTACGTGGCACTCGAGACCGTTTTGAATGATGCACACGGGGCGTTTGACGTGGTATGGAATCTCGGTGATACCATCGGGTACGGCCCACGCCCCAACGAATGCATGGCACGCATGCTCGACCTTGATGCCGTCATGATTGCAGGCAATCATGATTTAGCCTGTATAGGTAGTAACAAAGTCAACATTCACGAGTTTAACATCGATGCCAAACGAGCCAATATTTGGAACGGCAAGCAACTCGATCCCGCATATGCGAAATATTTGGCTGAATTGCCCATCTATCGCGATATGAGTGACGATTACTACATCGTCCACGGTAGCCCGCGTGATCCGGTGTGGGAATATTTGTGGCAGCCGTGGCAAGCAGATGCCAACTGGGCTTATTTAGCAAGCCAACAGTACAACCAACATGTTTGTTTTATTGGGCATTCTCATCTACAGATTTATCTGATTACCAATGCGGATGGGCAAACGCTCGGGCCGCTACGCCCACAACCCAACTTGACGATTACCTTTAACCGGAGCGAGCGCTACTATGTGAATCCGGGGAGCGTGGGACAGCCACGCGATGGTGATCCAACCGCAGCATATGCCATCCTTGATACGGATGCACATACACTGACATTCAAACGAGTCGCATACGATATTGCGCAAACCCAGCGCCAGATGCAGGCACACGAGCCCGAATTATCGCCTACGTTGAGTCGCCGTTTGGCGGTAGGGCGGTAAGACATGCGGGTCATCACAGGAAGTGCCAAAGGACACCATCTCAAAGGACCCCGTGGCAACGGGACACGCCCCATGCTCGACAGTGTCAAGGAGTCACTCTTTTCGATTCTCTACGGTTATGGTGCCATCCATGGGCGCATGCTCGACCTCTATGCGGGCACGGGGTCAATTGGCATCGAAGGACTATCGCGTGGGATGGAGTGGTGCGACTTCGTCGAGCAGAAATCCGCCGAATGCCAAGTCATCAAAGAAAATCTCACCCATACGAAATTGATTGCTCGAGCCAAAGTCTATCAACAGCCTGTTGCACGCTTTTTGCAACAGCATGGCGGGATGCGCTATGACCTGGTGATGATGGACCCACCGTATGCAGACCCACACATTCACGACACACTCGCCGATATTGCGGCACGTGACGTGGTGCAACACGACGGTATTCTCATTATTGGGCATTCCATTCATGTGGAATTCACAGACAGCTACGGTGCGCTGAATCGCTGTGATTTTCGCCAGTTTGGTGGTTCCTGCATTACATTATTTCGGCATACCCTGCCACACAAAGGAGCCGATGTATGAGTATAGCACTCTACCCTGGGAGTTTCGACCCAGTCACCAATGGGCATCTTGATATTGCCGAGCGGGCATCACACATCTTTGATACGATTGTGATGGCAGTATTTGATCGCCCCGACAACAAGCGGTTGTTGTTTTCGACTGCACAACGAGTGGATTTTTTGCGCCAAGCCACCGCACACATGCCCAAAATTCGCATTGAAACATACAGTACCCTAACCGTCACGTATGCCAAAAGTATCGGTGCTGGCGTAATCGTGCGTGGGTTGCGGGCTGCCAACGATTTCGAAGCCGAATTTCAGATGGCACAAGTCAATCAACGCCTTGCGCCTGACATTGATTTGGTATACTTTATGGCAAGTCATCAATACACATACTTTAGTTCCACGCGGGTGCGTGAATTAGCGTCACTCGGCGCCGATGTATCGTGGCTCGTTCCACCACATGTAGTGGATGCGCTCCATCGAGTCTACGCCGACCGTCGTCATGGAGGGTAATATGAGTGTCAACGAATTACTCAACGAACTTGAAGCCATTATCAACGAATCCCAACATGTGCCATTTACCCAGCTTGTCATTCTCGAGGAGCGCCAAGTTTTTGACATTATTGACCGAATTCGTGCGATGCCGGTACCGCGCAGTACTCCACGCCAAGATACCAGCAGTATGACCAATAGTATGCGCGAACAAGGCATGATGACTGCCACCGATCTCGAACGTGTGCGCATTATTGAAGAAGCCCACCAAGAGGCAGACGACATTCGTCGTGGTGCAGATGACTATGCACGTGAAGTGCTCGAAGAGCTGCAAGGACGGCTCGATCGGCTGATGCTAAGCGTCCAAAATGGGCTAAAAGAGCTTGAACGCATGCAACGTGATCATACGAGTGCAGAACAATAAGCACTATTATTTTTTGACATCAGCTGCCATCTCCTCTATAATTAATGTTCGGGATGCGTCGCGTCTAGGGGTGTTCGTATGAAACGCAAAGACCGTTCACCGCTCACCTTTAACGTGGCACAGCTATTACGTGAGCCGATTGGTGCGCGCCGACAACATGACTTTACCGAGGATTCGTTGCAGCTATACGACAATGAATTCATTCGTGACATTCATGGGCATGTGCACTTCACACGTACCCTTGCGGGTGTCTATGTCAAGTGTCGTGCCGTGGGTAATGTAACCACACAGTGTGTCCGTTGCCTGCAGCCTGCACATGTACGCGTCGAGCTTGATTTTGTCGAGGAGTGTATTGCCACGGTAGACGTAAACACCGGTGCAGCGTTGCCCAAACCCGAGGAAGACGACGTCTTCCTGATTGATGAGCATCACATGTTGGATGTAGGGGTGGCAATACGCGAATATGCGCTCCTCGAGATTCCAATTAGTCCGCATTGCAAAGATGATTGTCGCGGGCTATGCACGGGGTGTGGCGTTGATCTCAACCTCGAAGTTTGTCGTTGTCACGAAGAGTCGAATGACGAACGTTTTGCGGCGCTACGCGCGTTGCTCAACAAGACGTCAACCAATGAATCAAGAATGGAGTAATTACTCATGGGTGCAGCACCAAAGACCAAAGTATCGCGACATCGCCGTGGCAATCGCCGCCGCCACCAGCGCCTGAGTGCGCCGCATCTCATCACCTGCAAAAGCTGTGGTGAATTGATGCGTTCACACTATGCGTGTAAGTCGTGTGGCCAATATAATCGCCGGCAGGTGATTGCAGTCGCCACACCATCAGCCGAATAACACATTGGTGAGAGAGGTCGCTCAACCGGTGTTCGTGGTTTCGCTACGAACACCGGTTGGTATTAGTAAGGCCGCCAAGGTATGAGCATGCATGCTGCCATCACTGGTTGGGGGATGAGCGTCCCACACAAAGTCGTCACCAACGAAGACCTATCCAAAATCGTCGACACTTCGGATGAATGGATAGTGAGCCGCACCGGCATCCGTGAACGTCGGATTGTGAGTGATGGCGAAACTACCTCGACGCTTGCTGCAGCCGCAGGGCGTGATGCCATGCGCATGGCAGGAGTGACCAGCGCAGACATCGACATGGTGATTGTGGCGACCTTTTGCCCCGATCGCCCCTTGCCTGCCACCGCCTGTCTCGTGCAAGCCCAGCTCGGTCTCACGCGGGCGGCAGCCTTTGATGTGGCAGCCGCATGTAGTGGCTTTGTTTATGGGTTGAGTATTGCGACAAGTATGATTGCCAGCGGCATGGCCAAGCGCATTCTTTTTTGTGCTGCTGACGTACTCAGCCACTACATCAACTGGACAGACCGCAACACCTGCGTGCTCTTTGGTGATGGTGCAGGTGCGGTGGTGCTCGAAGCGACCTCCCAACCGTTTGGCTTGCTTACCTCAGTACTCGGTGCCGATGGCAACCGCGAAAATCTCTTGATGGTTGAAGCTGGTGGAGTCTGCTTGCCAATCACCCACGACGTGCTCCAGCACCACAAACATCAGCTGACCATGAATGGTCGCGAAGTGTTTAAGCTTGCGGTACGTGGCATGGAAGAATCCTCGCTCAAAGCGCTTAGCAATGCCGGACTAACCCTTGCTGACGTCAAGCTGGTGATTCCCCATCAAGCGAATCGCCGTATTATTGAAGCCATTGCTGAACGACTAAATGTCCCCATCGAGCAATTTTTCATCAACCTCGACCGCTACGGTAATACGTCGGCAGCCACCATTCCAATTGCAATTGCTGAAGCAGCCGCGCAAGGGAGACTCAATCACGGCGATATCGTGCTCTTCACTGCATTCGGTGGAGGTCTCACTTGGGGGTCTGCCGTTGTGCGCTGGGGTACCCCAGCCAAGGAGTAACGAATGCGCTGTGCATTTCTCTTCCCCGGCCAAGGCTCACAAATTGTCGGCATGGGCCACGATATTGCTGCAGCATACCCTGCAGCACGACACATGTATCAGCTCGCCGATGAAGCCTTGGGGTGGTCGGTGAGTGACATCTGCTTTCATGGACCGGATACACTCCTCACCGCTACTGATAATACCCAACCTGCACTCGTCGCTACTTCACTCGCAGTACTTGCAGCACTAGCAGGTGAGGTGACACGCATCACTGCATTTACAACGACACACGCAGTGGCTGTAGCAGGGCATAGTTTGGGCGAATATAGTGCATTGGCAGCTGCTGGTAGTTTGACGCCCGCAGATGCAATCCGCTTGGTGCGCAGGCGTGGCGAACTCATGGCCGCAGCTACTAGTGGTAGCATGGCTGCCGTCATTGGGCTCGATGACGACATCATCGACCGTATCTGTGCCACGGTAAGCACTCCCGATGCCACCGTGGTAGTGGCCAACTACAACACACCCGGGCAAACCGTGATAAGTGGCGCTCCCACAGCAATTGCACGTGCAAGTGACGCACTCAAAACAGCTGGTGCCAAACTCGTCAAACCACTCAATGTGAGCGGTGCATTCCATTCACCATTGATGCATGATGCAGCACAGGCACTCACCACTGCCGTCACTACCACACATTTTGCACCACCACAGCTCCCGGTCATTTCTAATATTACTGCCACACCACTCGCTGATGCTGCGGCAATTCGTGCCGAACTCCCAGCTCAGATGGTCTCACCCGTGCGTTGGGTCCACACCATTCACTATCTGGTCAATGATGGCGTGACGCATTTTGTTGAAATCGGCGCCGGAGACGTGCTCAAGAATATGATGAAACGCATCGCCCCTGATGCCCACACGACCTCAATCAAGGATGTCGCATCGCTTGAGGCATTTCTTGCGCAATAGTTAGTTGCAGCCAGTCAAGTCCCCACAACGATACACGTTGTGGGGACTTTCATGATCTGATTAGGGTGTGTGCGTCCACGTGGGGAACTTGGTGCGCGATGGGGTGCGCGTTCGAGTCAGCGATGGAGTGCGGGTGCGGCTCAGTGTCCGCGACGGGGTCACGCTACGCGTAGGGGTCTGTGAGCGGGTTAGCGACGGGGTCAAGCTCTCGGTGGGGACGCGGGTCAGTGATGGCGTTTCCGTGATGAGTGGAGTCATCGTGGACGTACGGGACACCATCACGCCGCGTAAGTTTGTCCCAGCCACGTAGATCTGTCCGTTGCGTGTGCTCACGACAGAATTTTGGTTGTCAGAGTCAATGGCCACAATTGGCATGTAGCGGACCTCAGCTGGGAAGTTGAGATAGCGGGAATCACCCCAGGTAATAAGTGTGCCATCCGCTTTGATGGCCAACGAACACTCACGTCCCGCCGCTACCGCCACAATATCGCTAGCATTGGCTGGAATGTTGAGCTGGCCCTTGCTGTTGCTCCCCCAGCCCACAATACGCCCCGTATCGAGCAGTGCCAGTGTGTGATTTTCGCCAGCACTGATACCGATGACACCAATGAGCCCCGCAGGAACTCGTGCTTGACCGAGACGGTTGTCTCCCCAAGCGACTACCGTACCATTAGACTTAAGTGCGACGGCGTGTCGGTCACCACCATCGATGGCGATTACGTCGATAGCGGTGGGAGGGACGTTGGTTTGCCCCCACTCATTACGCCCCCAGGCAACGACCGTATGGTCGCTCAGAATGGCAAAGGCGAAGCGAGCTCCAGCGCCGATCGCGTTGACGTTGGTCTGGGCGACCAAAGGAATAGTGCCTTCACCGTAGAGATTTTCTCCCCAGGTGTAGAGGTTGCCATCTTCGCTAAGGGCGTAGCCGTTGGCCACCGAGGCGGCGATGTCCTTGAAGAGCATGGTGCGCAACGTAGCCGGAATCGCTGATTGGTTGATATCTGTTTCATTGATACCCCAGGTGACCAGGGTACCGTTTTGTAAGAGACCGAGTACAAACAGGTCACCGATTGCTGTCTTGATCTGCGCAAAAGGACCCGGAGACGGAGTGATAGTGCGGGTAAAGGTGGCTGTGGGCGTATTGGTATGGGTAGCCGTGTTGGTAGGAGTAAAGGTATCGGTAGCCGTCGGAGTGTTGGTCGGCGTGCGTGACGGTGTACGCGTGCTGGTAGGCGTGTTGGTGGGGGTATACGTGGGCGTACTGGTAGCAGTATCCGTACTGGTGAGAGTGGGCGTGTTGGTGCGTGTATTTGTCGCAGTATACGTGGGTGTATTGGTGCGTGTGTTTGTCGCAGTGCGTGTTGCTGTGGGGGTTGGTGTATCAGCTAATTCGGTGATGGAGTAGACTACACCATCCGTTTTTTCTGACAAATCACAAATTGGATCACCAAGCTCCCAGTTCCCCGTGATTGTCGTATAGGTGCTGTCATAGTATGGACTCGAACCGTCTTTCGTGGGGCGAGCAATCTCAAACTGCGCCCATTCAGTACCCTCATTTATGCTGTCAGTCAAAAATGAAATTGGCACAGTGATTCCACCCACATTATTCGCCGGATATATCCCACCGTCATAATCTCCCGGTGGAATGGTAATCAGCCACAAATCACTCCCCGTCGTATGCATCACTGTCGCAACACCGAATGCACCTGCAGTCGGAGTACCGAGAGTAAAGTCGACATCGCTCATTGCCGGTCCCGGATTATCGAGCTTACGACGTAATGCAATTTTGGTTCCTGTAGTCACCCTACCATTCACACGAATGTTGATAGCAGTCGGGCTCGTTCCTTCCAGGGCAGTGCGATCACGCGACGAGCCCATATCGATAATTGGTACAATACCGAGCGTAATATCATCGAGTAAGTTACCTTGTGCAGGACCAGTTCCTTGAACTGCCACAAAGCCGATATTTCGAATACCTTTCCATCCTGAATTGGGTAATGTGTGCGTTCCACTGAATTTACCCCAACCGCGAGTGGTAATGCTCGGCGCTATTGCAGTTGTACCAGCATACTGGACTTGCGACACACCTGTCACTGATGCACTACTTTTGGTGGTGCTTGCCTGCAATACTTGACGCGAGTATGCATCATTTGCCACTGAACCAGTTGGCAATCCGGTGGGAATTCCCAAACGAAACTCGACAATATCGGTACGACTATTATCTGTCGGGCGATGATGGAACGTAAATTCAAAGGTATCACCATTAATCACACACAATGGTTGATACATCATGGAAGCCACATCAGCATTCAATTCTACATTTAGAATACCGTCTTGGGCATTTTGTGGTTTATATTCAATAACACGATGCGTCCCACCCATGCCACACCCATTCAAGGATATCAATGGGTGCGAAGTAAACCAACCACGGATATTCTGCATCGGCACATAGATCCACCCCACACTTCCAGTAATAGTCCCACAACTACTGTATATCTCAAACGATGGGTTAATCATTGATCGCACACCCTTGTTGCCATTTCCCACAGGATTGCTCGTCGTGGGAACTGTCAGCGGGATACTAATTTGCAACGGTATACGTGATCCTGGCCACAATCCACCTGCCTGCGTTGATAAGTATCGCACACCCATCACAAGCACGATGACAATAATACTGATCAATAGACGCTTTTGCATGATATACCCAAATTACGTATGCACATACTTTTGGGGCGATGACCAACGCCTCACACCCTAATATACGATTATATCGCATTCAATGATAGCTTGTTGTAATTATTTAATTATATTAATGTAATGTATATTCAATTATATTATTTGTTCACGAACACATAATTCACGATTACCGCTCTTTTTATTTCCGACACTATTCTTTTTTTCACATTACAATATATACTCAAGTCACCACCATACTACCTCGTCGCACATACGAATGCGCGACGAGGTTACCACAAGTTGCATTACGGCGTGCGGGTGGGTGAATGTGTCCACGTGGGGAACTTGGTGCGTGATGGCGTCTTGGTGCGCGAGTTCGACGGCGTGAGTGTCCGTGGTACGGTGCGTGACGGCGTCAGACTCCGTGTCGGCGTGCGCGAGCGCGTCAATGACGGGGTGTAGCTCTCTGTGGGTACGCGCGTCAGTGACGGTGTCTCAGTGATGAGCGGTGGTGATGTCGGTGTGCGCGAGGTCATGATGCCACTCAAGTTGTTGCCAGCCACATAAATCTGCCCGTTGCGGGTGCTCACCACCGAATTCTGGTTACCCGAGTCGATGGCCACAATTGGGTTGTAGCGCACATCAACGGGGAAGTTGATATAGCGGAATTCCCCCCACGTGATGAGTGTGCCATCCGCCTTGAGTGCTAGTGAGCACTCCCGCCCTGCCGCAATCTTGACGATGTCGGTGACGGATGCAGGAATCGAGATCTGCCCCTTGGCGTTGTTGCCCCAACCAATGACCCGCCCGGTATCGAGCAACGCCAAGGTGTGATTCTCACCGGCGCTGACTGCGGTCACGCCAATCAGCCCGGCAGGCACCGCCGCCTGCCCCAGCCGATTATCACCCCAGGCGACCACCGTCCCATTTGATTTGAGCGCCACCGCATGCCGGTCACCGCCGTCAATCGCAATCACGTCGGTGGCTGTGGCGGGCACCGTCGCCTGGCCCCACTCGTTGCGCCCCCAGGCCACCACGGTGAGATCGTTGCGGATAGCAAAGGCAAAGCGAGCTCCGGCACCGATGGCTTTGATGTTGGTTTGTGCAGAGACAGGGATGTTGCCCTCG
>JBKCGB010000073.1:0-41550 GCA_046303375.1 Roseiflexaceae bacterium | reverse complement strand
TGGGTTGAGCATACGTGTTGTGCGCTTTAGGATCTACTCCCCACACCGTTTCACCGCCACTCGCAATGACCGGTGCCAGTCCGTCATTGATGGTGATCGTTACAGTGATTGGCTTTTTGAGGTTGCGATTCACGATGTAGACCCCACCAGTCTGAGAGGCAGCATCCCACGATGCAGAGACATCGAGCATGGGGACATCAGCTTCTTTTTTGCTGGAATAGAGTGGCGAATCGACCCACACATCGAGTGAATCACCTTTGGCCCGTGACGCGACCATCTGAAATGGATAGTAAATACTTTGTTTGAGCATGTCTGTTTTGGTGGTCAACAAGGGGCCAATCACATTGACCATTTGCGCCATACATGCTGCTTCAAGGACATCACACTTGCGCAAAAAGACGTTGAGCCATGCACCAACCAATACTGCATCTTCGAGGTTGTAGACTTCTTCGATGAGGTGCGGTGCGACCGTCCATTTGCCATCCATTTCCATGTTCTTGTACCACACGTTCCACTCATCCCATGAGAGCTTGACTTGCTTTTTGGAGCGCTTGACGGCTTTGACATAGTTGATTGTTGACGCCAACGACGTCACATATGATTCAAATTCGCGGGTCAACGCCAGATATGACGCAGTATCATTGTCACGATTTCCAGCGTAGTAGTGCATGGAGAGTACATCAACATGCTCGTAGCACAACTCAAGAATGGTGCGATCCCACATTGGATAGGTGGACATGCCCACACTCGAAGAACCTGCGATGACTAATTTGAGCGTGTCATCATTCCAACGCATCATTTTGGCTGCCTCGAGTGCCTTTTTGCCATACTCAACAGCATCAAGATGCCCGATTTGCCACGGTCCATCCATTTCATTGCCCAGGCACCACCACTTGACTCCCCAGGGGTCTTTGCGGCCATTGGCTACACGCTGATCAGCCCAATAGGTACCGGCAGGCGCATTCACGTATTCCACATATGCAGAGGCCAGCGCAATATCACCAGTACCCATATTGACACCAAGCATCGGTTCTGCACCCAGCCGTTTCACAAAATCCATGAACTCGTGGGTGCCAAACTGGTTGGTTTCGATTGACTTCCATGCCAGGTCACGTTTGCGTGGTCGCTGTGCTTTCGGCCCAACACCATCACGCCAGTCGTAGCCACTCAGAAAATTACCCCCTGGATAGCGCATGATGGTCACGCCCATCTGTGTAAGCGCATCGAGCACATCGAGGCGAATCCCGTCAGCATCTGCGTGTGGCGAGCCTGGATCATAAATGCCTTCGTACACACAGCGCCCCATGTGTTCAATAAATCCGCCAAACACGTATGGCGAAATAGCTCCGACCACGCGTCGTCGATCGAGTCCGACTTGTGCAGTAAGTGCAGCTGGCATGAGTGCCTCTCCATATATCTATCAAGGAATGCGGAAACGTGTCACCATCATACCGCACTTTTTTGGTCAGTGTGCAACTATGCCGGTTGCACCATACGCAAGGTACGAATCATCCCAATAATCCACCACACACCGAGGAGCACCGCTAGCGCCATAGCAGTTGTTTGTGACCAGAACACGAGTTGTGGTGCGGCAGGCAGAATGCTGTTGACATCATATAATTGCTGTTTGACACCCACGCCGTACAAGGCCCAGGCAATGACCATGCCGAATGCGGTATCGTTGCGTAAATAGCGCTGACTGATGGCCACAACTGCAGCCACACCGACTAATACGAGGCTCCACATGAGTGCCATTTCGTCGTTTGTTTCCATATTTCGAAAGAGCACAACTGTGACATTGACAATGGTTGCCACGCTAATCCAGCCGGTGTAGATGTGATACCCTAGATCAACACAGAGTGCCTCGGTAACATTTTTGGCTTTGTGTTGATGTAAATAGCTGACACTGTAGAGTAAGGTGCCCAGCAACACCAACATAAATACGAGTGTAATTTCGACTTGGTAATAATGCCAAAAGATGAGCCAGAGTGCATTTGCGCTATTACCAATCACATACCACCATCCGATGGCGCGAAGACGTGGGTTTTCTCGTTGTGCGGGTAATGCTTGGTAGATGGTAAATGCCATCAACCCCATGTATATGATGCCCCATACACCAAACACATAGCCAGCTGGCACAAAGCGAATCAAATATGCATCTGAAAGTGCGGCAGTGGTGACGCCATTGAGTGGGAGCGAGGTGGCGAGTGCATTGATAATCAAGGCAAACACAGTGGTTGCGATAACACTAAGTTGGCGCACAATATCACGGTTCATAGCAATCCTTTCAATATAAGTTCCTGAGTGAACATACGTAATATGAACAGAAGTGGACGTATTTGTTACGATATGACTGGCCATACCGCGCGCATGTGTGCAAGTAGCTCAATACCACTCGCTACGCTGATGGCGGCTCCCTCACCTACGTTGTAGACAGAAACCAAAGCTTGGGCAATAAGCTTTTCGCCTGCTACTGCCGCCACCACACTCACCGCGTGTTTGACGTCGTCCATGGACGGGCCGTTGGGTTCAGCTGTCCCATGGTTGGGCACGTAGCGCTGATCGAGAATATCCTCGTCAATATGCAAGTAAATATAGTCGCAGGTGGCAACGAGTCGTTGCAGTGCGTCACGCAAAGGCTGTGACTGACACGGCACAACGGTTATATCTGTTGCACGAATCAACGTCTCTTCGGCAGGGTCGAGATTGCGCACATCGACCATCACAATCCGATTCGTTGGTAAAATGTCGCGTATCCCGGCTTGCTCGCGCCATTGTGGCCACGTGAGCCCAGCGCAAACTGCAACCGGCATGCCGCCCAACATGCCAGAAAGGGTGGTATGCTGCGTATTAAAGTCACCGTGTGCATCAAACCAGACTAAACCGATACGTGCATTCGGTCCGTGGGCATGCGTTAAACCGGCATACATGCCGGTCACATGGGTGCAGTCGCCTCCAATCATGATGACACGCTGACCAGACCGGCGTGCCCGTGCCACATCGTTGGCAATTTTGCGACAGAATTTACCGATGTTGGTGGGAATGTCGTCAGTGACATCTGCACTATCAAGTGTAGGGGTAAACACCTGTGGCTGTACGCCACGTACGGTGAGTACTCCACTTGCGAGTAGCGCATCCACACTGCGTTCATCGCCTTGGCATGGAGTTGCATTCCGGTAGCGTACTGCAATCACAGCAGTCATCGTTTTTCCTTCCTGGTGAGTGTACGTATAATGACATCATACTCGCAAATACAAGAAAGTGTTCCATGAACCGCACATTTGCACCATATTTCAGTCGTGTGCCTGCACCACTTTTTGTATTATGTGCAGTGGTATCAGTCCAATTTGGTGCAGCCTTAGCACGACCATTATTTGCTATTGTCGGTGAGGCGGGCACAGTATTTTTACGACTACTTTTTGCTGCACTCATACTCGGGCTATTCTTCCGTCCAAATCTCGGTCTCATTTATCGCCAACAACCGCGTATCGTGGCACTATTCGCACTAGCTATGGCTGCTTCAACAGTCTGTTTCTACATAGCAGTTGCCCGCATTCCACTCGGGATTGCCATTGCAATTGAGTTCATTGGCCCGCTGGGCGTCGCAGTACTCAATAGTCGCTCATGGCGTGACCGGCTTTGGGTACTGATTGCCGCCGTGAGCATTGCCCTATTTGTGCCAGATATTGGCGTGAGTCTTGATGTGTGGGGAGTGATCGCCGCACTCTGCGCCGCATTTTTCTGGGGAATGTACATCATCGTATCGCAACGTGCTGGCCAAGTACTCCCCGGATTTGACGGACTCGTGGCGGGTGTCATTCTTGCCGCTCTGATGATGAGTATTCCTGGTGTCATGCAAGGCGGCTGGGCATTACTGCGCCTTGATGTACTCTGGCAAAGTGTTGTGATGGCGATTGCAGCAGCAATCATTCCGTTCAGTTTTGAGTATTATGCACTGACGCGTATGCATGCCCGCACATACGGTATTTTGGTCTGCACTGAGCCACTTGCAGGAGCCATCATCGGCTGGTTGCTCCTCAATGAGGCGCTCAATGATCGAGCCATCATGGCAATTATCGGTATTACAATAGCATCACTTGGGTCAACACTCACGAGCAAGGAGTCACATGCATGAGTATCATTGCACCACCACGCACCATATCCACATTGCAACACGCACATACGCGTGTATTAGAGATGGTGGCCGAAACGCTCGAATTCATACGCAGCGATGACAATCGTGCCATCATTGAAGTCAATCCAGATGCTGAACTGTTGGCAGCACAGAGTGCCGCACGCTGGCAGGCTGGCACACCGCGCTCTGCACTAGACGGAGTGCCAATTGTCATCAAAGACAACATCGACACCGATGATCGCATGCACACCACCGCAGGGTCCACCGCACTACTCAGCAGCCGGCCAGCGGGTGATGCGTTTTTGATGAAAAAACTGCGTGCTGCAGGACTCGTCCCCGTTGCGAAAGCGAACATGAGCGAATGGGCCAACTTCCGAGCCCAGCGCTCAAGCAGTGGCTACAGTACACGCGGTGGGCAGTGCCTCAACCCACATGACGCCAACCGATGCCCCAGTGGGTCGAGTTCTGGCTCAGCGGCAGCAGTCGCAGCGGGCCTGGTACCAGTCGCATTGGGGAGCGAAACCGATGGGTCGATTATTTCGCCATCGGCGCGCTGTGGAGTGGTTGGCATCAAGCCCAGTGTAGGATTAGTCAGTAGAAGCGGGGTTATCCCGATTTCACCTAGCCAAGATACTGTGGGGACGCATGCACACACCGTGGCTGATGCCGCTCAGGTGCTAGCCCTCATCGCTGGCAGTGACCCACGTGATCCAGCAACACACCATATCCCTGCGTCGTTGATGACGGCACTCGCACACCCCATCATTCCTGCGCAGTGGGGCACATTACGCATCGGCATTGCTCGCAAGCACTACACTGGTTACCATCCACTCGTGGATGCTGAATTTCAAACACTCATTGAAAGAATGCAACACCATGGGCTCACCGTAGTGGATGATGTACTTATCGAGCATACGGATACGGTACGGCAAAGTGATGCAGAGTACACGGTGTTGCTCTATGAGTTTAAACAAGCCATCAACGCCTATCTCGCCACGCGCGCTCCGTTTGAAGGCATGCAAGAGATTGCACCACGCAGTTTAGCTGATCTGATTGCCTACAATACTGCGCACCCTAATCCCGGGTTCTTTTTCGATCAAGAAATCTTTGCACGTGCAGAAGCCATGAGTTCTGCTGACACACGTCGCTATCGTAGTGCACGTCGGTGGTGTCAGCAGTATGCAGGAACCAAAGGCATCGATGCAGCCTTGCAACGACACAATCTGGATGCGGTGATTGTCCCATCTGGTGCACCAGCGTGGCCGATTGACCAAATCAATGGTGACCACTATCATGGCTCGGGAGATAGTACGACGATGGCCGCCTGTGCTGGGTATCCACTGATTACCGTGCCCATGGCACGCATCCAACACCTGCCAGTCGGTGTAACCATTATGGGCGCGAAGTGGAGCGATGCGACGTTGATTAATGTGGCCGCTGCGCTTGAATTCGTGATACAAGGAAAATAAGTTATGTCTATCAACACAATCTTGGCAAATCTCACCAACGCCCGCGTCATTGCACTCGCACATACGTTGGTTTCAATACCCTCAGTTACCAACAACGAACATGCCATGAGTGCCTATACTGCAGATTTTTTGGCTGGCTGTGGCTATCGCATTACGCGCCTGCCA
This sequence comes from Roseiflexaceae bacterium, assembly GCA_046303375.1. Taxonomy (GTDB): domain Bacteria; phylum Chloroflexota; class Chloroflexia; order Chloroflexales; family Roseiflexaceae; genus UBA965. The sequence goes on along the minus strand of JBKCGB010000073.1, from coordinate 35,781 downwards.
GTGCCAGAATCAGGGGATACGATTGTTGCAGAAATTGGCACAGGTGAACGCTCGTTTATGCTCAATTTCCACCTCGATACATTTGATGTATTTGCAGGGTGGCAGACAGATCCATTTACTCCCACCATCGTCGGGAATCGCATGTATGGGCTCGGTGCACACGACATGAAAGGTGGCGCTGCCTGCGTCCTGGCAGTAGCGGAGCAAATTGCCCCATTTGCGAACCAACTCAACGGGCGATTACTCATTACTGCGACAAGCGATGAGGAAAACTGGTCACGGGGTGCACACGCCATCATTGACGGCGGATTTTTGCACGGCTGTATCGGCAACGTGGTCCCCGAACCATCTCATGCAGGCACGTTGACGGTGGGGCAACGCGGTCGGCATGTCTTTCGTGTCCGGTTTTTTGGAAAAACAGTGCATGCCGCATTTGGTGGTGGTATCAACGCAGCGGCTGATGCAGCGCGGGTCGTGGCTGCGCTCGAAACACCAGGTGCCGTCGATCTTGGCTGGAATGACGAATTCAAGTTGGCAGGAACCATCAACGTTATCGGCATGGCAAGTGGTGGTACGATGATTCTTGTGCCCGAAGTCGCTGATATCTGGATAGATCGACACATTTTGCCAGGTGAATCACTGGCACATGCGACCGCACAAATTCGCGCCGTTATCACCGATGCGTGCCGTTATTCGACCTGGGAGCTCACCGTTGATGAACGTCCGACCCCTGCGCCTGGACCATATGTGGTCCCTGCTGACCACCCACTCGTCATCAGTATGCGCGCACATTTACAGGACGAGTATAACCAACCAATTACCAACGTGCTCGGTCGGAGCGTCGCTGATACTAGTCATTTTGCCTTTCATGGGCATGTGCCCACCCTCATCTGTGGACCTCAAGGTGGGAATACGTGTGAAACGAACGAATGGCTTGACATCGATTCGTTGTTACCAACCACCCGTGCAATGGCGCGCACCACGTGGCACATGCTACAGTAAACAAAGGAACATCGATGATTCAACACTGGCAATCACCCGAAAAATGCACCCATCATGGACACTTTGTGACCGTGCGTCCACTCGATGCGGTGAATGATTGTGTAGCCCTCTATCATGCCGGACACCGCACTTCAGCCCACCTCTATACATGGCAATATTTACCATATGGGCCATTTGCGGATGAAACCGCACTGCAGGTATGGCTTACGGAACGCCAAAAACAAACTGATCCACTCTTTCATACCGTGTGTGACGCGCAGAGTGGGCGACCAGTTGGAATGATTACGATTATGAGCATTGTGCCTGAGTTTGGTCGTGCCGAACTTGGACACATTTGGTATGATGTGGATATACAGCGCACATCACTGACGACGGAAGCGACGTATCTGTTGTTGACCTATCTCTTTGACCAGCTACACTACCGGCGTGTGGAATGGAAGTGTGATGCGCACAACACACGCAGTCGGAATGCAGCACAACGGCTGGGATTCAGCTACGAAGGCACGTTTCGCCAACACATGCTCGTCAAAGAGCAAAATCGTGATACTGCGTGGTTTTCGATGCTTGATAATGAATGGCCAGATCGCAAGGCTCGATTTCGCGCATTTCTCGCAGGCACGAGCAAGCGCTTGGCGCACTAGGAATGCAAAGGATACACAATGGAACATCAAAAGGTGCCGTTCAACCTGCCATATATGACCGGGAAAGAGCTCACCTATATCAATGACGCCTACATGCAGGGTAAATTGTCGGGCAATGGGCAATACACGCAGCGGTGCCAAGCATTACTCAAGCAAAGTGTAGGATCGCACAAGGTACTATTGACACATTCATGTACCGCAGCACTTGAAATGGCCGCATTATTGTGCAACCTGGCTCCAGGTGACGAAGTAATTATGCCGTCATATACATTTGTGTCAACTGCGAATGCAGTTGTGCTGCGCAACGCAATTCCTGTATTTGTGGATATCCGCCCAGATACACTCAATATCAATGAACGCCTGATTGAGGCCGCAATTACGCCCCGTACCAAAGCCATTTGTGTAGTGCATTATGCTGGTGTATCGTGTGAAATGGATGAGATTATGGCCATTGCACAACGCCACAATCTCCTCGTCATCGAAGATGCCGCACAGGGATACGAAGCCTACTACAAGGGTCGCCCGCTCGGCAGTATTGGGCATTTCGCCGCGATGAGCTTCCACGAGACTAAAAACGTTATATCTGGCGAAGGTGGCGCGCTGTTCGTGAATGATGCCGCATATACCGATTTAGCAGAAATTATCTGGGAAAAAGGTACCGATCGCAGTCAGTTCTTTCGCGGCATTGTAGACAAATACACATGGCAACATGTTGGTTCATCATTTTTGCCAGGCGAAATTGTTGCGGCCTTTCTCCTCGCACAACTCGAAGATGGCCGTAACATCACGAATAGTCGCCTCGAAACATGGCAAACATACCACGAGGCGTTTGCAGACCTCGAAGCAAATGAACTCCTACATCGGCCAGCGGTACCAGTGCATTGTACGCATAATGCACATATGTATTATGTCATCTTACCAACTGCTGATATGCGCAATCAGATTCTCGATGAGCTCAAAGCACTCAACATCAATGCCATCTTTCACTATATCCCGCTCCATAATTCACCTGCAGGGTTGCGTTACACGCGAACGCACGGGCGCATGGACGTGACCGAATCACTGAGCGCGCGGTTGTTGCGCTTGCCCATGTTTAATTTTATGCAGGATCAACTGCGCCAACGTGTGATTGGCGCAGTCCACGAGGTTGTACGTGCACAGCAATGACTGCACTAAGCGAGTGTATCCACGTAATCAATGACACGTGAAAAGCGTACATCGCGGCGTGACAGACAATGCTGGATGAACTGTTCGAGCATTTCGATGCGATGACCGCGACCAATGACTTGTGGGTGCATGGCAACCGTTAAGACCCCGTTTGGTTGATTATGGTGCATCCAGTCAAAATCTTTGGTCCAGATTTCGAGCACTTTACTCGGTGCCGAAGTGCCGTTTCGATAGGGGCTAAAGTTGAATTGGAAGTGAACCCAATCATCGAATTCGAAGCAGAACGGTATTTCCCAGAGGGCAACTTCACGACCGCGCACCAGCGGCTCGTGCCGACTCACCTGATCACCAATGCGCGGGTGGTATGGACGAAAATCATCGGCCATCAAACTTGAATCATAGGCAAAACCGAATTCTTCGAGTAAAGAGAGTGTGACCGCTGAAAAATCTGCTGACGGCGATCGAAAACCGCGTGGCTGTACCCCGATGCGTTGCAGCGTGGTAAAGGCACGCTCCATGTCGCGGCGCTCTTCATCTGCGGTTTGTTCGCTGGGGTCAACGTGTGCGTACGAATGGTGTGCAACCTCATGCCCAGCCCGCAAGATCGTTTCAACTTGGTGAGGAAATGAGTCAACGGTGTGCCCAGGAATAAAGAATGTGGCAGGGATATGATAGCGTTCAAGCAATGTGAGTAGACGTGGCACCCCAACGGTTGCACCGTACTCACCACGGGAGAGCATGGCTGGGGTGGTGTTGGGGTAGCCGAACCATACTGACATTGCATCGAAATCGAATGTCAAACACACGGTACTCGTCATGAACAGATCTCCTTTAGATGATGAGCGCAATTTATTGCACGACATGGTGTGCGCTCGGATGTATGCTATGCATCATACTGTAGCACGGAGTACCTAATGTTGAACATACTCAATGACGATGAGTGCTGGGAAATCATGCAACGCCGTGATAATCGTTTTGATGGGGTCTTTTATGTCGGGGTACGCACAACACATATATATTGCCGACCGTCGTGTGTCGCTCGCCCGTTACGCAAAAATGTCGACTTTTACACGAGCACTGCGGCTGCACATGCAGCAGGACTCCGACCATGTAAACGCTGCCACCCAGATAGTATTAGTCCAGAAATTCGTGCGATACACACGGTGTGTCGATTCCTCGAACGCATGCCCAGTGCTCCAGATTTAGCCGAGTTGGCTGCGTATGTTGGGTATAGTTCTTTTCATTTATTACGGTTATGTAAATCACATCTCGGAGTGACCCCCAAACAGTATGCCAGCATGATTCGGCGCCATCGCTTGCGTCATGTCATGCAACAATCACGGCACGTCGGTGATGCCGCCTATGACACCGGGTTTGGATCGCTTGGTGCACTGTATGCTGATGCCCCACTTGGCATGCCACCACGACTCTATCGCCAGGGTGCACGCGGGCTCGTGTTGCAACTCACCTGCTTACCTTCGCCGTTTGGCATCCTCGTCGTGGTAACCAGTCAACGCGGTCTGTGCTTCGTGGGATTTGCTGATACGGATGCACAAGCGCACGCACTTGCACACGCTGAATTCCCCGCAGCTGATTTGCAGATTGCCCCTCAACCGAATAGCATCGCTTTGCAGGTCGAGTCACTGCTCCACTCTCACCCCAACCACGTTGACATTCCACTTGATATCAAAGCCACCGCATTCCAACAACGAGTCTGGCAAGCCTTACGAACAATCCCCCCTGGCGAGACGCGCACCTATGCAGAGATTGCAGATGCTATTGTACAGCCACGTGCCATCCGCGCCGTAGCGAACGCATGTGCACAGAATCCCATTGCCATTGTCGTGCCGTGTCATCGTGTGGTGCATCGTAATCCCAACCGGAGTGGCTACCGGTGGAGTGCCGAGCGTAAACGTGCTATTCTAGCGTATGAACAGAAAGAGCCACACACAGGAGGGGACTCGTGAGCAGAATTGCAGTGGTAACCGGAGCAGCTCGCGGTATCGGACGTGCAATTAGTGAAACATTGCTCGATCAAGGCATGTGCGTAATTGCAGCCGACCTGCGCCCTATCCCCTATCAACGACCATATCTCGCACCATTTTGCATTGACCTTACCGATCAGCATGCAGTCCAGCATTTTTTTGGTTGTATTGAACGTTCGTATGGTGGTGTGGACGTATTGGTAAACAATGCGGGCAGTTGCATCATGGAGGAGTTTCTCGAGACCACAAGTACCACACTCCATGCACAAATGGCGATGAATTTTGATGGTGCATTTTACTGCTGTCAATCTGCGATTCCACTGATGCAACGCCGGAGTGGCACCAAAAAAATCATCAATATTTCCTCAAATGGAGCCTACAATTACGAGGTCTTTGATCCAGCGCCGTATCGTGCCAGTAAAGCTGCACTCGACAGTCTCACCAAACACTTGGCACGGCGCCACGCAAGTGAACGCATTTGCGTCAACTCGATTGCACCAGCAATGACTCGCACCGATTTGTTTGATGTCGTATCAGCCGACGTATTGGCCAAAGCAATTGCTGGGATGCCTCACGGCGAACCGATGCAGCCTGCCCAAATTGCCCAATGGGTGGCATTTTTGGCATCGCCCATGGGTGATTGCTGTAGTGGCAACGTAATTATTTTGAATCAGGGACGTGATGTGCGCTAACGGTACCAGTACGGTGCCTTTTGCAATACACGCCATTGCTGTGGACTATGCCCGTAGATGAGCCATGCTTGTCGCTCCATTGCTAGGTGACGCAGCATGTGCGCTGATTGTCGTGCCAGGCCTGGGTCTTCTGCATCACCCCACGTATCGCTGTCAAATTCATCGGGGCGAGAAATAGCATCTGCTGCCAAAATGACCATGCCGATTTGCGGCAAGAGTACAGTCAATGAAAAGTGACCGAGTGTATGCCCAGGTGTTGGAAAAAAGAGTACTCCTGGTGCAATTTGTGTGGCATGCATAACAGCCTGTGTAGGAATATCTGGCCAGCGTACCCGCGATCTGCCATTCCAGTACGATGGCGTTTCATTTGCTCGTTCTTGCGCAGAAATCCACAGCGTGGCATTAGGAAACTCCTCAATGCGTCCAACATGGTCGACATGCCCATGGCTAATTACCAAATCTGTTATGTCAACATTTCGTATACCAAGCAAGGCAAGCTGAGAATGGGGATTTTGCGAATTGTTATATGAGAGCAACATGCCAAACTCACCAAGACCATCCGCATTACACACCCCTAATGGATCGGCGATATAATCTGCGTGGAATCCGGTATCGACGAGTATTTTGCGTGTCCCAGTGTCGATGAGAAATCCTTGGATGCCAATCTGGCGTCCATTCTGGTACACTTCAAATAAGCCGTAATCAAGCACTGCAAGTTGCATTGGTTTTCCATCTAGTGGAGGAATATATGAAATCCATTGTAGTACAGGATGGTGTGCGTATCGCATACGACGTGTTTGGGAATAGCGGTGAACCAGTGGTGTTGCTGCATGGCTTTACAGGAACAGGAGTTGGGCACTTCCCCAATGAAATACCCATGTTGCAAAAGAACCACGTGGTCTATGCACCTGACCTACCTGGATACGGTCAAAGTGCACCGCCCAATCGGGTCTTTGGCGTGGATTTTTATCAGCGTGACACGCAACACATGATTGCATTTGTGCGTGCGCTCAACATCGGCCCAGTCCATCTGGTCGGTTTTAGTGACGGTGCCGAAATCGCACTGATGATGGCTGCACTTGCTCCCGACATCGTCAAATCTGCGCTTGTCTGGGGAGTGTGTGGTCGGATGACACCAGAAATGGTCACAAGTGTCCACCAATGGTTACCGGTTTCTGAATGGGGCGAAAACCGCGCTGAATGGAAAGCAGAAATCATTGCATTTCACGGTGAAGCACAATTCGTGCCGATGATCGAAGGCTGGGTAGCTGCCGCTGATGCAATTTTGGCACGAGGCGGAGATATCTTGTTTGGGGTCGCTGCACAAATCCAGTGTCCAGTTGTGATTGTGCATGGCCGCAACGATGTTGGCAATCCGTTACATGTCGTTCAAGAATTAGTGAAAACAATCCGTCACTGCGAGTTTCATTTGCTCGAAGAGGTTGGTCACGATGTCCAATTCGAGGCGCCGACTCAATTGCATGCCATCATGGCGCGTACGTTGTAGATGATGAGGTGCTTCCTCACCCACTCACGGCAATCGCCAAAGAATCTCACGTAATTCTTTGGCGATTCCTCGTATCTGATTAGGCGCCAGCAGCCAGTGTTTTTTTGATTTGCTCGATATGTGAGCGCGTATGTCCCGAATAAATGCGCAACAGGTCATCGAGAGAGCGTTCGCCATAACTGACGCTAATACCTGTGCGGGCAAACTGCGCATCAGTGAGTGATTCGAGCATACGCACCCAACGGATGTGCATGGCACGCATTAATTCGAGTGAAACGCTGATATCAGCTTCTCGTGCATCAGCAAGCTGTGCAAAACCATCCGGGCTATACGGCTTCCAGGTCGGCTTATCTTCGGTTAGTACCAAGCGTACATTATTGATTGCGTAGCTGTGTGCATCTGGCAAATGATGGATGTTCTGGGCAACCGTCCATTCATTGGCAATATAGACTGTCGTCAACTGCGTTGTAGAAAGCGGTGCAACCACCGCACTAATTTCGGCATGGGCGTTACGCAACAGTTCAATGGCTTGTTGTCGCTCGGCAATCGTAAGCATGGAGATTCCTTTCAAATGAGGATGCGTGCAAGAGTATAATACCAAAGTTTCTCTGCTAATAATGATATGATAGACACGGAATTACACACGAGGGAGCAACGACAGTGACACACAACTTCAACGCTGGTCCTGCCATTCTACCAGCGTCAGTCATAGCACAAGTGCGTGAGGAATTGCCCAATTATCAGGGTACGGGAATTTCGATTCTGGAATCGAGCCACCGGTCGTCGCAGTATGAAATAATCAATCAACGTGCCATTGAGCGCCTAAAACGCATTCTCGGATTAGGCGCTGAACACACCGTTTGTTTTGTGCAAGGCGGTGCCAGCCAGCAATTTGCCATGCTCCCAATGAACATGTTACAAACGGGACGCACAGGGGGCTACGTATTGACAGGTGTCTGGGCAGAAAAAGCCTTCGAAGAGGCGCAGCGGATCGGCAATGCGCACATTGTTGCAAGTAGCAAAGCGGGTGGATATCGGCATATTCCGCTTAGGAGCGACTTTGCCATTGACCGTGAGGCAGCCTATCTGCATATCACATCAAACAACACGATTTATGGCACACAGTGGCACGATTTGCCAGTGAACAATACTGTGCCGCTGGTCATCGATGCAAGTAGTGATATTGCCTCACGCACTCTCGATGTACGCAATGTGGCCATGATATATGCTGGTGCCCAGAAAAATCTCGGTCCTTCTGGAGTGACCGTCGTCGTCATGCGCAACGACTTTTTAGCTCAAATGCACGATCAAGCGCCACTCATCCTGCGTTACAAGACACATATACAGAGTAATTCGCTCTATAATACGCCACCTGTGTTCAGTGTGTATATGCTGGATTTGGTCTTAGAATGGATTGAGTCAATCGGGATTGAAGCACTCTCGGCACAGAATCACCATAAAGCAACACTCATCTATGATTGCATCGACCAATCAGGGGGGTTTTATCGTGGGCATGCAGCGGCAAATGCTCGTTCGATGATGAATGTTGTCTTTCGACTACCCGATGAACAGCTCGAAAAAGCATTTCTTGCAGCAGCCAGTGCACAGCAGATGATCGGCCTAGCCGGTCATCGCAGCGCTGGTGGGATTCGCGCATCACTCTACAACGCATTACCTGTTGCATCCGCACAAGCACTCGCTGCGTTTATGCGTGAGTTTGTACGTACACACGGTTAGAAAGAGTTCGCCAATGATGAGCAATGATGTTCGCACAGAAACCGTCAAAGAGCGTCTTATTTTTCTGAGCTGTGAATGGACACTCATCTCTGGGTGGCTCCTCTCGCTGGGGCTGATCTGGCGACAGACCTTGTTTTATGGCATCTATGTCGGCATTGGATTTGGCTGGGGGAATCGGGCCGTCTACATCATCATGTTGATGCTCAGCATGTGCGTGGCGGTGGGGGCACTTACGATGACCGGTTTCTGGTTAAAGCGCCGTCCTGAATCACAATCGTTATTTGTACGTTGGTTGCTGGGCGTAGGCTGGTTGTTCGTCACGTCCGCAATCGGGTACGGCATCATTTACTACTTTGGGGGAGTCTTTTCGCCATGAAACAGGGGGTTATGACACAATGACAGCTCGACTTCTTCTTATCGATGGTCATGCCTTGGCGTTTCGTGCGTTCTATGCATTAGCAGATACTGGAATGCGCACCTCTACGGGTGAAGCCACCTTTGCTGTATATGGCTTTGTTTCAATTATGCTTAACGCAATTCGCGAGCATAATCCCACCCATATTGCGGTGTCTTTTGACATTGGTCGTACCTTTCGTGACGATTTGTACGCAGAATACAAGGCTGGACGTGCAGAAACGCCGCAAGAATTTCATTCTCAGCTCGAACGCATCAAAGAGATGATGCACGCATTTAACATACCCATCTACGTCGCTGCAGGATTTGAAGCGGATGACGTACTAGGCACACTTTCATGCCAAGCAACCGCGCTGGGTGTCGAAACATACATCCTGACCGGTGATAGTGATACGTTGCAACTCGTCAACACCCACGTACGTGTGGTACTTGCCAATCCATATGGGCAACGGATGAGCTCAATTGTCTATGATACTGCCAAAGTCATTGAGCGCTATGAGGGATTACATCCCCATCAGCTGATTGACCTCCGTGGCTTAAAAGGTGATACATCAGACAATATTCCTGGAGTCAAAGGTATCGGCGAAAAGGGCGCCATCACCCTACTAAATCAATTTGGTAGCATCGAAGGCATTTTCACAAATCTCGAACATGTACCAAACCGATACAAGAAAATACTTGCTGAACAAAGAGATGCCGCAGAATTCAGTCGTCGGCTCGCCACGATCGTGCTCGATGTGCCGGTAACGCTGGAGCTCACAGATTGTGATATCAATCATTATGACAAGCAAACCGTCATTCGTTTCTTTCAAAGCTTAGAATTTGGCCAATCGCTAATCGTGCGCCTGCCTACGAGCGTGAATAGCCCCCCACCGGTACCTATCCCAATACTGCCAGGCACACAGATAACAGTGCAAGCAAATCAACAACTAGACATGTTTGGTGGGGGCATCGCAATGCCACAGCAATCACTCAAACACGGGTATGCAATGGTTTGTGATGAAGCACTGCTCCGTGAGGTGGCCGAGCGCTGTCGTACTCGTGGGGCATTTGCCTTTGATTGTGAAACAACGGGAACACGCGTCTTTCAGGATCGCTGTATCGGTATTTCGTTGGCATGCGCAGCGCATGAAGCCTGGTATATCCCGCTCCATCACAGTGGTATCGACACCCTTGCTGAGTCAATAATTGTCGCAGTGCTGGGACCGATATTTGCAGATGCCACAATCGCCAAATACACACATAATGCCAAATTTGATATTGAAGTACTCGCAGGGGTAGGCATCAACGTCCAGCACGTAGTCTTTGATAGTATGTTGGCCGCAAGTTTGCTCGACAAACGACGCAGCTTGAAGGAACTAGCCTTCTATGAATTACAACTTCCCGAAGTGCCGACGACGATTGACCAATTAATTGGCAAAGGCAAACAACAGATTACCCTCGATCATGCCGACATCCATGCGGTCACGAATTATGCTGCAAGTGATGCAGATTACACATGGCAACTTGGTCAACAGCTCCAGCCACAAATCATGCAAGCACAGGGTGTTGCAGATGTGTTTACCCGTCTCGAAATGCCACTTATCGCTGTATTAGTACGCATGGAACAGGCAGGCATATGCGTTGATGCAGTCTATCTGCGTGAGCTTTCGCAGCGTGTCACTGCACGTATTATTGCGCTTGAATCGGAGATATTTGCAATCGCTGGAAGCAGCTTCAATATTGCATCAAGTGATCAGCTCAGTGACATCCTGTTTGGCAAACTGGGGCTTCCGACACAAGGGCTCGAAACTACAAAAACTGGGCGCTATTCGTTGACCGCCGAAGTGCTGGAAAAATTGCGTGGAAATGATCAATCGCTAATTATTGAACGAATTTTGCAGCACCGCCAATTGAGCAAATTGAAGTCGACATACATTGATGCGCTACCAGAACTCATCAATCCAAAAACAGGTCGTGTTCACACATCGTACAACCAACTCGGTGCTGCGACTGGTCGCCTAAGCTCCGTCGAACCCAATCTGCAGAACATTCCAACACGCACTGAAGAAGGTCGTGAAGTGCGGCGCGCCTTTGTGGCCGCCCCTGGGCACGTGCTCGTTGCAGCAGACTATTCTCAAATCGAATTACGTGTCCTCGCACATATCACCAAAGACCCAAATTTACTCCAGGCCTTTCACGAAGATCAAGACATCCATGCTGCAACTGCAGCACAATTGTTTGGCATTGAACGTGATCAAGTAGACAAAAATCAACGGCGTATCGCAAAAACCACTGTATTTGGTGTCATCTATGGCATCAGTGCATTTGGACTGGCACAACGCACCAACCTCAGTCGTACTGAAGCGCAAGCACTGATTGATGGCTTATTTGCACGTTTCCCACGGGTCAAAGAGTATATTGAAGCCACCAAAGCGCATGCACGTGCGACGGGGTATGTGACATCCCTCTTTGGGCGACGGCGCGCCATCCCAGAGATCAATATTAAAGGACCTCGCCAGCAGGCAGCAGAACGCGAAGCCATCAACCACCCGATTCAGGCGACAGCCGCTGATATCATGAAACTTGCTATGCTACGCGTTGATGCAGCCATCACGGCGCATGATCATGGAGTACGCATGTTGCTCCAAGTCCATGACGAACTCATCATTGAAGCACCGATCAATCAACGAGACGCTGCAGCCGCACTCTTGCGCACTGAAATGTCAGCAGCCTACCCAGAACTGCGTGTCCCGCTCAAAGTCGATGTTGAGGCGGGAATACGCTGGGATGCGCTCGAAGCATTGTAGCTGTTATTGCTGCTCAAATGGCTGACCAAGTGCCGCCGGTGCAGGACTCGACAAATAGCGCACGAGTCGCTGGAGTGGCACAGGGAGTCGTTGAATCCGTGTGTACATAGCGGGTGCACCAATCGTATTGACAATAGCAAGCACGAAAATCATGATTACGAATGGTGCGACCTGCAATACTTGGGTGGGAATTTGCCACGTGTTGTCTTGCATACGTGACGCAAGTGTTTGTAGTAATGCAAAAAGGTAGCACCCAAACAGGACACGCCACGGACGCCATGCACCAAAAATCACAATGGCGAGGGCAATCCAGCCCGTCCCCGCGATATGACGATACGTCCACCCTTGCTTGAGGTCAAGCGTGTAGGCAGCGCCAGCAATGCCGATGAGAATCCCACCGACGATTACAGCAATGTAGCGTGAACGAATCACATCAACGCCGCGCGCAAAAAGAGCTTCTGGGCGTTCACCGAGACCACGTAGCAACAGACCACCACGCGTGCGGTAGACCCACCATGCGATCACTGGGACCAACACGATACTGGCATAGATGACCATGTCATGCCGGAACAACACGGTACCGAGGATAGGAATATCACGTAATCCAGGAATTGGAAATGCGGCCACTGCAGGACCCGATTGCTGCACGTAGGGGTTACCCACAAATGATGATAAATCGGTACACAGCAGCGCCAACACAAAACCCACCGCAGTCTGAGACAATCGCAATGTGATACCGAGATATGCAACCACTGCGGCAACAAGTGCCCCCACAAGCGCTGCTGCCACAAAACCGATGACCACACTCGAAGTCACGAGCGCAAGTGCAAAGCCTGCCATACCTGCCAACAACATGGCACCATCAACGGATAAATTGATGACCCCGGCACGTTCAGTGATGTAGATGCCCATTGTCGCAAAGATGAGTGGTGCACTCATAGCGATGATGGCGGCAATGTCGATGGTAAGCTGAGTGCTATTCACGACTGACCTTCTTTCCGCACTGCACGTGATACGAGAATGGCAAGCACGATGAGACCTTGCAACACGCCACTGATGCTACTATCAATCGAGAGTGAGAGTGGCAGTTGAATACTCCCAGAAGTAATTACCGCAAAAAAGAACGCCACCACAGGCACAAAACGAATATCAGCGCGCACCAACAATGCAACCAACAAGCCCATCAAACCAATGCCACTTGCAACATTCGGTACGAGGGCGTGATAGACGCCAAGAATCTGAAGTGCTCCAGCCAAACCGGCAAGTGCACCACACATCGCCATGGCTTGGAAGGTACGTAGTGTCGCAGGGATTCCCATCCGCATACTTGCTTGGGGACTCAAACCACAAGCACGTACCTGTAATCCCCATTGCGAATGGCGCAAAATACGCCAAATGATAACTAGCACAACACATGCAATAAGTGGTGTAATCCACGCCAAACGAGTCGCTGGGAGTGTCGGCAGCCAGAGTATTTCGGCAAGTGGTTCTGTACCTGACATGGATGCCACTCCTGGCCGTTTCCATGGTCCAAACACGAGGTAGAGTGCTGCCCCTAAGGCCACAAAGTTGAGTCCAAGGCCAGCAAATATTTCACTGACATGTGTGTATCGTTTTAGTGACGCCACGAGTAGTGCCCACAGCATCCCCGCAATCATACCCATCACGAGCGCAAGTAACCAATAGACGTATGGCGCATCACCTTGTACATAAAAACGCAACACACCCATGGCAGCAATTCCACCGACAGTCATTTGCCCTTCAATTCCAAGATTATACTGACCGGCAGCAAAACTGATACTCAGTCCAATCGCACAGAGCAACAGCGGTGACATGAGCATCACCATGTCAGCAATACGACCGGGTGTTGTAAGCGCCCCCCAAAAGAGAATGGCAAACGCCTGTAGCGCATCACTGCCGCTTGTAAGCAATAGAATGCCAGCAATGAGTAGTGCGACTATGAACGCTATGAGTGTTGCCATGTGGTTACGAATTGACACAATCATGGATGCACCTCGTCAAATCCAACACCACCAATCAGTGCTGCAAGTTGTGCTTCACTGACTTGTGCACGTGGTATGATGCGTGACAACGCTCCAGCAAAGAAAACGATGACAAAATCAGCGTATTGCAGGATTTCATCGAGGTCCGCCGAAAAGAAGACTACAGTGGCTCCGCGACTACGTCGCTCTTGAAGCCGTTGCCAGATGGCGCGTGCCGAGACAGCATCGAGACCACGGGTGGGGTGCTCAAGTACGATCCCGGTTACATGATCGGGAATCAAGGCCAACATGGCACGCTGCTGATTACCACCAGAGAGTTGGCGCAACGGCATATCAGGAGTGGCTTTGATGGCATAGTCGCTTATTAGCTGTTTTGCTTTCTGCTGCGGAGAAACCTCCCCACCAAGCAATACATCGCGCAATAGACGAATATGCTCTACCAGTGACATGTCGCCAATAATGCCCTCGGTCAGGCGGTCTGCTGGTAACCAAACCACATCGGGGTGATCGTATGCAAATGGAGCGTCATCGTAGTGGATGACGCCCTGTGTGGGTTTGCGCAAACCAGACAAAAGCTGCATAAATGGTCGTTGACCGGACCCTTCGAGTCCAGCTAAGCCGATGATTGCACCTTGTGGAATTGCGTAGTTAATGGGACCAACATGAAGCATGTGTTCATGAAATGAGACATCATTGAGTATCCAACGTGCAGCCGTGTACGATTCACGCACTACAGGTACGTGCGCATGTGGTGATAGTGTACCAAACATGGCTTCAATCATCTCTGCCTGACTCATGGGCATGGCACGTTGTACGCCGACCATCATACCAGCACGAAGCACGGTGACCGTGTCACACAACGCTGCAACTTCATCGAGTTTATGGGTCACAAAAAGGACTGTTTTGCCGGTGGCCACAATCGTACGAAGTGCGCTAAATAATGCCTGAATTTGATTCGCAGTAATCCCTGTGGTGGGTTCATCGAGAATCAGCACATCAGACCCGGCAATCAGCAAGCGCACAATCTCAACTTGTTGGCGTTGACCTACTGTTAAAGAACGAATACTCGTCTCTGGTGAAAATTGAAAACCGAGTCGATCGCACCATTCAACGATGATTGACTGAAGTTGATGTGTAGCAGGCATGTGAATACCACACGCAATATTGTCAATAACACTAAAAACAGGGACATCGACCGGGTCTTGCGCAACCATGCCGATCCCTGCTTCGATAGCGCGGCGTGGCGTACCGAGTTGTACGAGCACGTCGTTGATCAGAATCGTGCCACTGTCTGGTCGATAGACGCCAGAAAGTAATTTCATGAGGGTACTTTTGCCAGCACCATTTTCACCAAGAATACCGTGGATTTGCCCAGCCGCAAATTCGACACAAATATCGTTGTTGGCATGAACCGCTCCAAACGATTTATGTAAATTGCGGATACTGACGTGCATATTCACTCCTTTGTGATACAAAGAACCAGGCTCCGCAGTGCGGAGCCTGGTTGATTCACACACGTTTAGTTGCTCGGCTCGCTGACACTCTGACCCGTCATCCCATCAAGGAGTTGGGGCATGTACCAGATCTGCTCATCCGTGGCAACAACCCCAGCAGCAAGGTACTCACTTCCATCCTGGAGTACTATTGGGCCGGTCCAAAGATTCAAACCACCAGCCAATTCGACAATGAAGGCATCGAGTTTGGCTGCATTGTCTGCACTCAAGGCTTTGCCCTTGTTGAAACCGATACCGCTCTTTTCAACGTTGTTAATGTCTGACCACTCTGGAGCAAACCACTCCCAACCCTGCTTCCATGTGCCAGCTTTGACATCATTGATAATCTTAGTATAGGCGGGAACCCAATTGAAGTAGGGCACGCCAAGACATGCGTCTTCACCCTTGGCACACGCCTCTTTGAAGTCATATGGCAATGCATAGACGTCCTTGCCAGCGGCCCGCGCCTTGGCAGCCTCGATGATTGCTTCTGGTGTATCAATGCCTGAGATAACCACATCTGAACCAGCTGCAAAGAAATCATTGACAACTTTGGTTGGATCAAGTGTAACACCGGGGATATTGAACCAGAAACCAATCCAGGTCACGTTGAACTGCATGGCTGCAGGGTCATTTCCGAGTACGTTGGTCCAGCAATGCTTAGCGCCAAGGTAAGCTGAATTTGCTAAACGGCGAGTCTCGTCGTTGATCAACGGCCCGATGAACGAAATATTGCCCGTTTTTGTCTGCAATGCGGCTGCACACCCGGCAATCATTTTGCCGTATTCCATGCGCCCCATGGTATTGCCGAGATTTGCAGGTGCTTTGCCAGTAATCACATCATCACCGGACGCATGCATGAACGTGACGTCGGGATGTGCTTTTGCAGCTTCACGTGTGCCATCTTTGAAGTCATCTGATGTAGTGATGATGAGTTTTGCCCCTTTGGCAACCAGTTCATCGACAACTTGTTCGACCTTGACGTTGGGACGATCTGCCGGATTGACCTTGTCAACATAGACCATTTCGCTACCAGAAATTTTGGATTCGATGTACTTTCCTGCGTCGTAGTGCGCTTGGCTCCAGCCTCCATCATTGAATGGACCTACCAACACCATGCCAAAGACGAACTTCTCGTCTGTCGCCGGCGCAGTTGCCGTGGCACCGCATGCGCTCAAAATTAGCGACAAGGTGGCAACGAGCGTGAAAAGAATCACGCGTACCGAACGACCATTGACCAGCTGCTTCATGCTACTCCTCTTCCATGGATAAGCTACTACAAACTGATTCCCCAAAATATAAAAAGGCCGACAGTGTCGACCTTCTGGGGCGAACTATTTGATGCTTCAACGCATCAGTTATAACGCAGTGTTAATATAAAGTATATGGAGTTTTCATGATGTGTCAAATACATATTTTTCAACTATAGTTCTGCAGTGCAACACGCATCGCATCCAATGCACGTTGTAATGTTTCTCGTTGTGTCGCCATGGTAAGCCGTACATACCCTTCTCCGGCAGGACCAAATGCCCCTCCATTGCCCAACGCAACCTTGGCTTCCCGCAAGAAAAAATCACTTGGCACACCAGGTAAATCCGCTTGGCGACAATCAATCCATGCAAGATATGTCCCTTCTGCACGATTGGGGATGAGCTGTGGCATATGGGTACGCATATACGACAGCACAAACGCTTGATTTTGTTTGAGATACACCAGCAAATCATGCAACCATGCATCGCCATAGCGAAAGGCGGCCATAGCCCCTGTATACCCAAAAATTTGTGGGCTAGCCACCAATCCTTGCATGGCAGTCAAAAATTTGGCTCGCAACACGGGATTTTGGATGATCGCAACACAAAAACCAAGTCCAGGAATATTGAATGTTTTGCTGGGACTATACAACGTAATTGTCTGCTGTGCTACCTGTTCTGAAATGGAAGCTATTGGGATGTGCTGTTGGTCAGACAACACCAATTCGGCATGTATTTCGTCAGAGCAAATCAGCATATTGTTGGCCAAACAGGATTGTGCAATATCGTCAAGTTCTGCATGAGTAAACATACGACCTGTGGGGTTGTGTGGATTGCACAACAAGAACATGCGCGACTTCTGAGTTATTGCTGATTGCAATGCGTCATGATCGTGGTTGTAGGTGCGTAGTCCTTGCGCATCAGTACCTTCACGAAGCATTGCATACGTACCAACTCGCCCTTGATTGGCTGGGCCTTTCTGAATGGGTCCATAACAAGGAGCATGCATGACGACTTCATCACCGATGTCGCCTGCAATTTTACATGCAACATTAAAGCCCGCCACAACCCCAGGTAAATAGACGATATCTTCTGGCCGGATGTGCCAGTTATAGCGAGCTGCCAATCGTGCCACAATGACCTGAGCAATTTCCGGGTATTCCCATGCAGCACCTGGTGCAGACGCATGGCCAGCAGCAGCAGTATATCCAAAAATCCCCTGTGCGACGCGATCAGCAAGTGCCTGAACGACAGCCTCTGGTGGTCGGAAATCAGCCTCAGCAATCCAGAGCGGCAAGACATCGGCAGGGTAGAGATTCCACTTCACACTGTCTGTGCCTGTTCGCTGGTAGATCGCGTCAAAATCATGCTGCATATGTGCTCCAAAGATAGGCGAACGCACCTCGCAAATAATGCGAGGTGCGTTCATTATACTCATGGCTAGCTCAACGGTTCAAGCGCCTTGCGCATCATCTCAAGTCCATCAGCGAGCAGTGAACGCGGACAAGCCATCGTAATACGCACGAAATTGCCGGTATGGGCACCAAAATTTCTCCCATCACCAAGTGCCACACCATATTTCTGGAAGTATTCCTTTGGGTTCCCTTCGATTCCGGCCTCGCCACAATCCACCCACGACAAATACGTTGATTCAGGATTGGTAATTTTGAGCTGTGGCATGTATTTTTTGACGAAGCCAACTGCAAAATCACGATTTCCTTCGTAATAGCGCAACGAGTCAGTTAACCACTCTTGTCCATGCTTATAGGCGGCCAACGCACCCACATAACCATAAATACCGGCATGTGGTACCAAACCAGCCATGACTTTTTTGTAGGCGGCACGTAACTGTGAGTTCTGAATAATCGCAAAACTAAAACCAAGTCCTGGAATATTAAACGTTTTGCTGGGAGCCATCAGCGTGATGGTGTTCTGTGCAATTTCTGGCGAAAGGGTCGCAGTTGGGATATGCTGCCGACCATCGAGAATGATGTCACAGTGAATCTCATCCGAACATATCACCACGCCACGATCAACACACATTTGCGCCATTGCAGTCAATTCTGCTCTATTCATCAGTCGCCCAGTCGGGTTGTGCGGGTGGCACAGAATAAAGATTTTGGTCTCTGGCGTAATCGCAGCCGCAAATGCATCCATATCAAGCTGGTAATCGATGACACCTTGTTTGTTGACCAGTTTGAGCTCAGCAGTTTGCGTAATCATGTCGTGATTCGGCGCACAATTGAGTATCGGCGGGTAATTGGGAGTTTGCACCAATACACCACCACCTGGGGTAGCCACCGCACGAGCCGCAATGTTAAACCCAGTCACTACACCGGGTACATACACAAGATCGTCTGTGGTAATCGTCCAATCGTACAAGTCCTTCATGCGTTTCACGAGCAACTCGGCTAATTCGGCAGGTGCTCCGGCATAGCCAAATACGCCGTGTTGTGACCGAGCCACGAGTGCATCAATCACGGCTTGGGGCGACTTAAAATCCCCATCTGCCACCCACATGGGCAACAAGGAATCACCGTACAAATTCCATTTAATGCTGTCGCCACCACGACGATCGACAACGGTGTCGAAATCGTACCGCATACTATTCTCCTCACTGTGCAAAAGAAGCAAGCGTAGTATACCACACCCCTACTCCGTGCCAACGAAAAGATGTCCAGTCCTACTAACACGGTACATGAGGTAGTTCCATGATTGTTTGCGGCAGTGAGTACGGTATAATGGCATCGGTATGTCATTGCTAAGGTCGTAGCACCAATCATGAAATATTTCATCATCGACACGCTGCTCTCATTTATTACAACTATTCTGCGACGTGCCCAAGCACAGCTGTTTTTAGTCTTGGTTATTTGGCTGGGATTTACCGTTGCAATTGCACTCACCGTCAGTATTCCCGTCTACGCAGAAGCAGCCGGGTATCGCATGTTGATTACGGCAATCAGCGAGAATCAGACACCTGGCACGCGCTTGCCACCATTTGCACTGATTTACAAATTCGGTAGTGCAAGCACACGACCAGTGCCTTTTGAGCAATGGAACAAGGCGGATGGTGCAATGGCGAATCTGGCCGGATATGGGATTGACCTCCCCACACCACCCACAGTCCGCTACGCCGCCAGTGAGAAGCTGGAAATTAAATTTCCCGATGCAAAACCGACCACACCATCAGTAGCGCGCGCCCGTATTGCGTTTTTATCGCAGATCGAAAACCATATCCGCATCGTGGATGGGCGCTTACCAGAACCGTGGACTGGCACTGGCCCTATCGAAGTCATCGTCGCCGAGTCGTTAGCAAGCAAGAGTACGCTCCTGGTCGATGATATCTTTTTGGCACAAAAACGTGGTGGCAAGTACGCACTCGAAGCTAATATACGTATCGTTGGAATTTGGCAGCCCAAAAATGACAATGAACTATATTGGTTTACACCGGCAGCCGCCTATAGTGACGTCTTTTTTGTCCCTGAAGCAACGTGGTCACTCTTCGTTAACCGTCCACCAGCCGCATTTGTAGAGCAAGCAGGCTGGTACGCTGCCTATGATGGTAGTGGCGTACAAAGCAATAAAGCGGCAGCGTTGACGCAAGGAATCACGACTGTGACGAGCGAAATGGGACAACTCCTCCCCGGAGTTGAATTGTTTAAATCGCCGCTCGAACAACTCGAGAAACAACAAGCAGAGGTTCGCAAACTGACGGTGACGTTGCTGTTGTTTGGTGTACCGCTGATTGGGCTCTTGTTGGCCTTTGTCTGGCAAATTACCGGGTTGTTGGTTGCACGCCAAGAGCTTGAAATCGCAGTGTTGCGCAGTCGTGGTGTGAGCCGATCACAACTCTTGCGCTTATCGTTGGTCGAAGGAATCATGCTGGCAATTGCTGCCCTCGCATGCGGACTGCCATTATCGTTGCTGTTTGCTCGCGCAATTGCGCTAACGCAGTCGTTTCTGCGCTTTGGGACACTTTCAGTACCCCCACCGCAATTATTACCACAGAGTATCTGGCATGGTGCAATCATTGCGTCACTTGCTATTCCTGCGGTCGTCATTCCCGCACTCGCACTTACGCGCAATACGATTGTCACATTACGCCAATCACAAGCACGGAGTAATCAACCAAACTTCATGGCAAGGGTCTACGGTGACGTGCTTTTGTTGATACCTGCTTGGTACGGATATCAACAACTCTCGGTTGGCAAATCATTGAGTATCCCTGGTGTTGCATCAGAACAGGCACTCAATAATCCGTTTCAAAATCCGTTACTTTTGCTTGCACCTGCGCTATTTATTGCCGCAACATCGCTGCTTATCATTCGTATTTTCCCGCGGATTATTCGCATTATTGCGGCACTTGGGAGTGACACTGCTGGAGTTGCAAGTATTTCTGCGTTACGTCAACTTGCACGCAATCCCGGCACACTCCGTGGACCGACGTTTTTGTTGATACTCACCATCAGCCTTGCCACATTTACGGCATCGATGGCACGCACACTCGATCAATACAGCAACGATAAAGCATATTACCGCAGTGGAGCAGACTATCGTTTACTGCCACGTCAACTAGTTGAAACCAGCGCTGAAATCAGTGGAGATGAGCCAAATCTACCCGACCCTGATCTTTTACAGGGGAGCACACAGCTGTCGACCACTACCGGTGAGCAATCAGCCAGTATTTCTCTCGATTATGTGTATGTGCCACTCGAGGAGTTTCAGCGTCTACCAGGTATAGAGGCTGCCACAATTGTTGCCACCAACAAAGTAGAACTTATTGTCAACAACGATGCAACCAGCGGTATCATGTATGCGATTGACCCAGCAACATTCACTCGTGTGGTCGCCAAATCATGGCGCGCAGATTATGCATCTCTTTCACTTGGTGCACTCATCAACAGCATGACAGAGCAGATTGATCAAGCAATTGTTTCACAAGCCTTTGCAACAATGTACAATTTGCGTGTTGGCGACCGATTTGTGGCAAGTGCCGACTTTTTGGGTACCGCAACACAGATATCTTTCGTAGTTGCAAATATCACTAGTTACATGCCTACGCTCTACAACGAAGGTGCACCATTTATCTTGGTAAATTACGACTATGTAGTAGATATGCTAAACGGGAGGTTTGCCTATGAAATTTGGCTTCGACACAACACACCCGAGACGATTACAAGTATTCAGTCAGCGGCGTATGCCAATAATCTACGTGTCTTGCCGTACACACCAGAGGCATTCATCAATGCAGAAGTACTCCAGCCACAACGACAAGGGCTATTTGGCCTGCTGTCTGTTGGCTTCATCGCCACTGGCGGAATGTCAATGATTGGACTCCTTGCATACACGCTCCTCGCCTTACGCAGACGCAGTGTGGAGCTTGGCGTGCTCCGGGCTATTGGTGTAAGTCAACAGACACTGCGCAGCATTCTCAGCATCGAGCAGTGCATCACAATCGGATTTAGCACCGGCATGGGAGTCCTGATTGGCTCAGTGACAAGTCTGCTATACTTGCCATTTTTAAAAGTGCGCGACGGCAGCTTTCCTGACACCCCTCCATTTTTGGTGCAGTTTGCGCAAATTGACACACTCTTCATCGTGCTCACAGCTGGCATCCTAATGGTTGGGGTTGTTGCACTCGAACTCTGGGTGGTACAGCGCATGCGCATTGGTGAAGCAGTCAAACTTGGTGAGGCCGTCTAGTTTATGGTACTATGTCAGCAATAATGCGCAGTAGCGCACGTTTTGGTAGTAACGAGGATACGTTCATGACATCATCTCGCCCAACACCCAAATTTGTCGGCATCGACACATTTCGAGACCACCTCGGACGCTTCACAGTGCGGTATCCCAGCGACTGGCAGTTATTTGACATTGATTTCGGTCGTGATGGCAAGCTCTTTTCGCCATCCGCGACCAACACCCACACATACGTAGCAGTCTGGGTCGACAAACTCGACTTCACTGCTGACGGTTCTGATGCCCCAGCACTCGCGAAAGCATTCAATCAAGGGTTAAACCAACTCAGCGATTGCACGATTATTGAGCAAGACGATGTGGTAATTGGCAACCTGATTAAGCTCGAACGCTTTTACACATTTAACGATAACGGTGTCATTCGCAAACGCAAAGTATGGGCTATGTACGTGGCACAGTGGTTAATGGTGCTAACATATCAAGGGGAAACAGTCGAAGAATGGGAACACTGGTATGCAATGGCCAATCAATCATTTCATCACTTTGTGATTCCACCGGAGCTCTTTTTTGCCATGGACAAAGATCTCATGCAAAAAGGCAATAAACCAGAGAAAGTCAAACGCGGAAAGAAATCCTAAACCGCAAACACAACGTCCCCGTCTCGTAGCCGAGACGGGGACGTTGTGTTTGTTAGGAAGCATCCGCCCATGCGAGGTAGTCGGCAAGTGACCCGTTGTAGTAGACGTGGAGCACTTGGTTGTGCGTGACACGTGTGGCGGCCGTAAATACTTCGTCTTCATCATTGCCGTACGCAACCAACATGGCTCTTTCGGGATGATACTCGTCTTCACCTGGCGGGATGACCAATGCCAGCCAAGCATCACGATATCGTGATTCGATGGCCACCACATCCTCTACTTTGCCGCGTTCGAGCATTCCCGTATACGGACATCCACACGCACAGTCTGGGCCACACGCATGCCCGTCGTCGCCACACATCGGAGTGGCACCACCATGTGCCGCTGAAGTCAAGGTTATTACAATTGGCATAACTGCTCACTTACATATGAATCGCTGCACCCTCTGCGGCAGCATGGGCGGCTTCACCAATTGCCTCATAGATGGTTGGATGTGCATGTACCGTGCGCATCAATGACTCTGCGGTCGCTTCATGCGACAACGCCAATCCACCTTCGGCAATCAACTCGGTCACTTTTGGTCCAATGAGATGCATCCCTAGCACCGCATCATATTTCTTTTCGGCAACGATTTTGACGAAACCCGTACGTTGCCCGAGGATGGTCGCCTTGCCATTTCCTGCAAATGAGAACTTCCCGACCTTGACATCATATCCCTGCTCACGTGCTTTGGCTTCGGTGAGACCGACACTCGCAATTTCTGGCGAGCAGTAAGTGCATGCAGGAATAATGCCGTAGTTGATTGGCTTGGGGTGATGCCCTGCTATTGCTTCAGCTGCCAAGATACCTTCAGCAGATGATTTGTGTGCTAACCATGGAGTTGTGACTGCACAGTCACCAACGGCATAGACTCCATCAGCCGCTTTCATGTAGGCATCCACTTGCACGAAACCACGTTGATCGAGTGTGACACCACATGCTTCGAGACCAAGGTTTTTGGTATTTGGTACGATACCAATGCCAATCAATGCGCGTTCAGCGTCGATCGTGACTTCTTTGCCACTCGCATCGGTGATTATCGCACGCACACCATCGCCGTGATGTGCAACATTATTGAGCTTGGCACCAGTCATTATCGTTATCCCACGCTTGCTCAACGACTTGGTCAGTTCAGCACTGATTTCTTCGTCTTCATTCGGCACAATGCGTGGCAATGCTTCGACGAGGGTAACCTGGCTGCCAAAGGTGCGGTACATGGACGCAAATTCCACACCGATGGCACCTGCCCCAACAATCAGCAGTGATTTGGGCACTGATTTCATGTTTAACGCTTGCCACGACGACATGATGC
This sequence comes from Roseiflexaceae bacterium, assembly GCA_046303375.1. Lineage (GTDB taxonomy): Bacteria > Chloroflexota > Chloroflexia > Chloroflexales > Roseiflexaceae > UBA965. Next base: position 11,415 of record JBKCGB010000073.1, on the reverse strand, counting down.
GCTCACCATCAAAGACAGCACCAACTGCGGGGATTTCACGTGGTTTGGCTCCGGTAGCGATGATAGTATGTTTGGTGGTGAGTGCCAGTGTTTTGCCATCCGTCGCTTTGACCTGGACTGCACCACGACCAGCCAAGGTCGCATCGCCCATGACGACATCGATTTTGTTCTTTTTCATCAAGAATGACACACCTTGCGTCATCTGTTTGACCACACCATCTTTATTTTTGAGCGTGGCATCCCAATCAAGTGCAACACCCGTGGTTGAAACACCAAACCTGGCGCTGTCGTGGATTTCTTCGAGTAAATCGGCAGTATGCAACAACGCCTTGGTTGGGATACAGCCCACATTGAGACATACACCACCCATCATTTGGCGCTCTACGACGGCAACTTTCAGACCCAGTTGTGCCGCCCGAATGGCAGAAACATAGCCACCTGGGCCAGCACCTACCACAACAACATCATATACTTGTTCACTCACAATAGACCTCTTTCTGTTGCATAACAGAACCTATTCTACCACCAACTGCACCCGGCGAGAATGACATGCTTGCATTACTAATCATCTAGCTGTTGTTGTTCTTCCATCAATGAGATTTGGCGAGCCACTTCTTCGATGGCAACACGTTGTTTGCGATACAAATCTGACTCGCTCATCGTCAATCGCACAGCGGTGTCGCGAATACGTCGCCCTTGCAAAAAACGCATTTCAAGAATATTGTAAAGTACTGCTTCGCTACTATTGCCATTGAGCAATTCAGCTCCTGGTCTAATGTTATCGATAGCTTGGCGCAGCACGTGTTGAAGTGCCTTGGTAGGGCTTAATCCAGTCATTTCACGTACACGTTTCACTGATTTCAACCCGAGCAATGGACTATCAGACAACTTTGGGCCACCCCAATAGTGCGTCAACGCATCACGCACCAACGACGCAAATTCGGGCATCATTGCCACATCGTCCTCGAGAGAACTCAGTGCATCGGGCGTGGCTTGTTCGATTCGAGAACTCACCACTTGCAGCGACGACATCTCAGGTGCCATTGTCCGCAACGTGTCAAGCAAACGTTGCTGCATGGTAACCATGACCAAAGCGTGCTCGACTTGACGTGTCAAGGTAGTCACCAATTGTTGAATTTCGGGGCGTTGAATTCGATCATAATGGAGCACACCCAGCATCCCAACGATTTGCCCGTCGGGTGCACGTAACACGACGATACCGTAATCATGGATCATGCACGGTTGGGTTTCTTCGTGGAGAGATGCTTGTTCGATGAGTTGCTCAAGTGGCACTTCTTCAAATAATTGACGAATACGCCGCCGCCCACCAACAATCATTTTGACGGTATAGACACCAAAATCGTCTGGGGCGGCTACAAATGCGGAATCACTGCCAGATGCACCACATAATACAGTCAGCGAGTTTTCGAGGAAACGCCGTAAATCGGTCTGTGTAAATGTGTTGCGTGGAAGCGCGCGCAGATAATCAATATCTTCGTGATCGGTTGCATAGATGAGGTTATCAAGCATCGGTTTGATGCGTGTCACAAGAATTGGCATCACCACAGTCATCATCATGATGCCAAACACGGTCCATATATCTGCAGGAAGCTGGCTTACTGATGCCATTATTGGCACCACTTGCAAAAACAGGTTGATGCTGACGCCAATAAACGGTCCATACAACCACCAGCGTAAAAAGTCATATTTAACTATTCGGTCAGGCTGATGCGTACCCACAAACGTTGCACTGTATGCAGTAATCATCATAAATATGGCAGCAATCGGTGCCGCAACAATCCCAAGCACGAGTCGGATCGATTCTGGTAAGACGTCAGCACTCGTCCACAACGACAAAACGGGAAAGCTCAAGAACAACGGGCCATACCAGCTCGCAATCATGTACGTCATACGCCGCCGCAGGCTGGGGGTCAATACCATTGAACGCAAGCGCCATAGTACCACCCATGCAACAGTGACCATGCTGAATGCATACACTGCAACCCAGCCAAAAAGTGGTTGCGGAGTAAGGGCTGGCCCAACACTGGTACGAATCGGCATACTTACGACGGTATCAGATACGACGACCAACAGCACAATTATCGCACCCACAAAGTATGTCGCAATGATGAGCCAGCGATAGTTACGCCCGATTTGGAGCTGGCGCGCCAATGCAAGCACCATATGCAACATGCTCGTCGGCACAAGCACGATGCCTATCCAACACCAGCGCAAAATATCCTCAACGATGCGTGGCTCACGTGCGTCACGTACTAATACGTCTGCAGCTACTGCTGTGAATACGCCAAACAACATGATCATGAGCGCACGAGCTACGGGTGCACCCCACGAGCGAATAGTGAGATACGCCCACAGTGAAAACGTCAAAATCAGGGCAATGTTACCGACGACACGATTGAGGAGCTGGAGAGACTCCATGATCATTGTGTACTCCGCTACATGTACTCGCAACCACGCTATTATAATACATACATCGTTCGAAGAATGTGTCGTGCAACTGTGGAGTAACACCAATGACTATGATGCGTACATTTTTGTTGATGCTGGCGCTGACTATGTTAGTAGTAATTATCAGTATCGCACTATGGGGTGATGCAGGGGCAAGTTTTGGGATAACTGCAGCCATCATCATGAATGTGCTGTCATACTGGTTTGCAGATAAGGCAGTACTGGCTATGACTGGTGCAAGAGTGCTGGCACCAGGTGAACACCCAAAACTCATACAAATGGTACAAACTCTAGCGAACAATGCCAATCTGCCCATGCCTAAAGTGTATATTATTGATACGCCAGAGCCCAACGCATTTGCAACTGGGCGTGACCCAGAACACGGCGTCGTGGCAGTCACCAGTGGCATCATGCAGACGCTCGCAGACGACGAACTCGCTGGTGTCATCGCGCATGAGCTTGCACACATCAAACATCGTGACATATTAATAAGCGCAATCGCTGCCACGATGGCAGGAATTATTGCTCAGACCGCTTACTTGTTTCGTTTCACTGGGGGTCGAGGGAGTCGGAGCAATCCGCTGGTTATCTTGGCAATCATCATCGTCGCACCACTGGCTGCAACATTAATACGCATGGGGATATCACGGGAACGTGAATTTGCTGCTGATGCTGGGGGAGCACAAATCTCAAATGACCCGAGGTCACTTGCACGTGCACTACAAAAAATCGAGCGCGCCGCACAGCATTCTGCACCAGACATCAACCCGAGCACTGCGTCGCTTTTTATTGTGAATCCGTTTTCAGCACAAACGATCATGAATCTCTTTAGCACCCACCCGCCGACCGCAGAACGCGTTGCACGACTCGAAGCATTAGCAATTCAACAGCGTCCGTAACACATCAACCGTATCTAACGCACTACGCTGAGGATAGCCACACAGAACATGAGTTGCACCACCACAGATGCACCTTGGAGCAGGTGAGCAACAAGTTTTTCGTAACGAAAGCTGAGTGTGGCTGCGAGGAGATTCACCGCGGTCACACCCAATGCTGCCAGCGGCAAAAAGAGTGTTTGGTAACGAGGGCGTAGCTCAGCTACATCACCAATGGCATCAAAACGCATCTGAACAGTATCCCCTAATTGTGGATAATGCCAGGCAAGAATGCCGACTGTGAGTAAGTTGATACAGATAGCCAACGCAAGCAATAACTGACTGCTCCGGTCTTGCCAAAACGGCGTGTTAAACCATGGACCATAATGAATCTCACGAGCGAGGTGTTTTGTGACTCCCAGATTACTGCGTTGTTCGAGATCTTGCACAAATACTTCGATTTCTGCCGGTGCGATGGCATAGACACCAGTCGCTGTCGTGATAAACAGACAACGACTTGGGGGAACGGTACTCCGGATAAACACTGTTGTACCATCTGCTGTGACACCATCACACCAGTAAGAACCGATCCCTTGGATAAGACGATGCGAAATATTGAGTACTTGCATACCAAAATCAATGCGCCGAATCTGGTCAAGCGGCACAACTTCTGTGTTGCCCAAAGATGAAATATAGACTGCGTTGCGATCAATGCCGTACCACAACGTGGTAACTTGCACATAGCGGAGCCACGACAACACCGCAGACAACAACATGATACAAAGCATCACGAGTTGCGCATAAAACGTCATATTGATATCCCACGCCATGGCTTCGCCAATAAAATGACGGCGGGTTAACACCGCAAATGCAGCGACTCCACCAGTGAATACCACAGCGAGAATCAGGGCGAACCAGCGCCCATGAGATGCATACGGTTTCCAACGACGCATCAGAACCTCACATCGGGTGCAGACGACACTGTGCAGTGCACAGTGTCGTCATCAAAGTAGCTTTTATGGAGTTGCAGTCGCAGTAGGAGCCGCTACGGTGGCCGTGGCCGTGGGATAGCCACCAAGTGGCGCCGTGGGCAACTGAGCAGGGACATCTGTTGCCACTGTTTCAACAGTAGCAGTCGCAGGGATGTTGTAGCTTACCACAAATTGCAATGTCTGATCTGCAATCCACTTCTCGTACGCGTCGGTACGTGCCTTGCGAATTTGCTCATCAAATGTCGGTACATTCAAACCGTCAAGTTTGATAATATGCCAACCGAATTGCGTTCGCACCGGAGCAGTCACGACTTCGCCTTCTTTGAGCGCAATAGCAGCACTCACGTAGTTCATATCATACATGCTGCCAGCAACTGATTGTCCATCTTTATCAAAGACATCCATCTTGCCACCACGTGCACGACTGGTGTAATCTTCTGACGACGATTCAGCCAAAGCCGCAAAATCTTCGCCAGCACGGACTTTGGCAAGCAAGGCATCAGCAAGTGGTTTCTTGGTCGCAAAAAGTGCATCGACATCTGCATCCGAAGCACCCTCTGGTGCATCGACGCGCACCAGAATATGGCTCGTGTCATATCCACTGGGTTCAGTCGAAGGCGTGAATGCCTCAGTCGTAATGAGTTGCGCCTGCACGCGTTGAATGAGCGTCTGGTGTGCGTACTGACGTCGCAGCGCTTCGATGAAGTCCGCTTTAGTCAAACTCCCCTCCATCCCTGCCTGCAACATTGATGCCTGATAGTTAGAGAAGATGGTATCGACCATTTTATCAGCTTCGGTTTTGGCTTTGGGACCATCATACGTGGGTGTAGGCGGTGGTAACGTTGGTTCTGGACTGGCCGTAACCGTCGGCCCACCAGGAGTGACCGTGGGTACTTCGGTGGGAGGCTGTGGATCAACGGTCGGTGTTGGCGCAAAAACCATACCATAGTCAGAAATAAACGCCTGAAAAGCAGCATCGTCAGAATAGCTCAAGTCGAGTTGCGCCTTGGCTGCTTGACGGAGGGTTTCGGCTACCACCCATTCACTCACAATTTGTTCATCGGGCGCTTCGGTATAGCTGGTGCTAGTTATTTGCTGCTCAAGAAACGGGTTTTGTTGTTGGAAGCGCTCAGCAAACTGTCCACCAAACGTCGCCAACAGTAAGTTCTGTGACATGTTTGCAGTAAGCGAGAGTCGCTTTTCACGGACATACTGTTCTCGAGTCAACGTCACATCACCAACACTCGCAATTGGTTGCGATGGCACATAGATGTTGTCGTAGAATGCACCAATTGCAATAGATAAAATTACTGTGACAACGGAGATTGCCGTAGTATAAATCACCAGCCGGCGACGGCGAGCTTCGCGTTCACCTTTACTAAGATGGCGGTTGGCAGCCACGCGCTGTGCTTGCTCGCGTGCTTCATCTTTTGACTGTGTCATGCCAAACCTTTCTGAGAGGCAGATACAACAAATGCGGTGCGCCGAGAGACGCACCGCACTCAATAAACGAATTAGTTGCGAGAGTTACCACCCACAAATGCCAACAGCGCCATGTGGCGGGCACGCTTGATGGCAGCAGTCAGCGAGCGTTGGTGCTTGGCACATGTGCCACTGCGTCGGCGGGGCAGAATCTTGCCACGTTCCGATACAAAACGCTGCAAGCGCTTGAGATCCTTGTAGTCCACATTGGTGATGTGATCAACACAGAAAATACAAACCTTGCGGCGGCCACCGAATTTGCGGCGTTGATTTCCAGCTTTGCGATTATCGTCTGTCATGATATTCCTCTTGGTGCTATGCTTCAGGAGCAACTTCAGTTGCGACGGCCGGACGGGGTTCATTTTGCGTCAACATGTAACGCAGAATGGATTCGTTGAGCTTAAAGACACGCTCGAGCTCACGAATTTGTGCGGTAGGCAACGAACAGTTCACCAATACATAGTACCCTTCGTTGAAGACACGACGGCTGGCCTCACCCTCAGCGTATTCACGCAGTGGATAGGCAAACTTGCGCCGCCCCCACGGTGATGTCTGCTGCACACCGTTGACTGAGCCGCCAACGGTTGCAATTTGCTGTGAGACGCGTTCGATTGTGGCTGCAATTTCGTCTTCTGACGAACGCATCGGCGACACAATGAACAATAGGTCATAATCACGTTTACGGTCGCGCATTGTTCCTCCTATGGTGTTGCCTTACTCAGTGCGTGGCACGTGCGCGCATGCCCGATGGTGAGGCAGAAGTTGATTCCAATTGAGTATGGTACCATATGCGTCGTCAAAATACAAAATACGTGGTTGTCGCACGCATGAATTGCAGTGTACACTACGCATATGATGACAAAAATCGCGCACATCCAGATACTTGCAACGGCTCGCCAGCACCGATTTCAGACTGCCTACTCGTATCGTATTCCTGATACATGGCAAATCGATGTGGGGAACGTCGTGTATGTGCCACTAGGCAAACAACTCCTTATCGGTGTTGTGATTGAAATTACCTACAGCGATACACCATCTGAAAAACTGAAACTAATCCACGCCCAAAGCACCATTACGCTTCATGCTCAGCATCTTCAACTAGCGCATTGGATTGCACGACACTATTTGAACAACCTGGCTGATGTGTTATACGCGTTTCTGCCGCACCATGGCATGGCCACACCTCAACGGCAGTGGCTACTGACCGAAGCCGGTCTAACCACTGACCTGCACGCTATCCCACCCGACGAACGCGAAGTACTCTATGCGTTACGTCCATTTGGCATAGTGAATGAATCACTCATCGATCAACTGTTTTTGCACCACGCAACACGTGCCCGCACCCTCATCAAACACCTCGCAGATCGAGGATACTTGCAACTGAGCTATGTGCTGGCACCACCCGATATTGTACCCACGCAGATGCGCATGATTACACTGGCAGACCCCAACGTCGAAGCCAAACACGCACCTGCACAACACGCCATTATTGCGGCGCTCGTTGCAGCAGCACATCATACGTTACCGGCACATACATTCTCACAAAAATCAGCATTACGCATGTTGATTGAGCGCGGTAATGTCACGGAATCGATGATAGATGTGCCACCAGAAGCTCCCGCACCCGTGCCTCCCGCCATTCAACTCACCCAACAGCAGGCAGCCACAGCGCAGACAGTAATCCGAGCACTTGGGACGCACGGAGCGTATTTAATCCATGGGGTGACCGGCAGCGGCAAGACGGAAGTCTATTGTGCTATCATCCGTGAAGTAATTGCACGTGGCGCGCAAACACTAGTACTCATCCCGGAAATCGCATTAACCACACAACTTGCCACACGATTTGCACAGCGCTTCCCTGGTCGCGTTGTCGTGTTGCATGGACAGCTCACCCCCAACCAACGCACCCAGCGCTGGCACGCCATCCAGCGCCGACAATACGATGTCATTATTGGCCCGCGCTCCGCCTTGTTTGCCCCCATCCAAGATATTGGACTCATTGTGGTTGACGAAGAGCACGACACATCATACAAGAGCGATGTTGGCATTAAATATCATGCACGAGATAGTGCGATGATGTATGCCAAGCAATCTGGTTGCCCGATTGTGTTGGGGAGTGCTACACCATCTGTTGAACTTATTGCAGCGGCACTCGACGCACGCATCCATCGCCTCGATTTACCCGAACGCATTGATGTTACACAGCAAGTTATTGCGCGACCACCCATCCGAATTGTGGATTTGCGTACTGAAGCCACCATAGACCCGTTTGGTTTGCTGGGAACAACATTAGCCGAACGCATCCACACGCATGTGGCAGCCAAACATCATGTGTTGTTGCTACTTAATCGTCGTGGCAGTATTTCAGCACGGATTTGTCGAAATTGTAGTGCCACAGTACGCTGTACAACATGTAGCACGCCACTAGTGATTCATATGCGAAATCATCTTGCAGTTGGTGTATGTCATACATGTGGAAAAAATAGTTATGTCAATGAACACTGTCAAGCCTGTTTCCATCGCGAATTTCTTGATATCGGTAGTGGCACACAACGTTTGCACGACATCGTAACACAGCACTGGCCAACAACACCTGTCATACGCTGGGACAGCGACACCGCTGATAGCATGGCTGACCATCAGCGCCTCCTAGCTGATGTGCAGACCCATGAGTGTGCCATCATCGTCGGCACACAAATGATCGCAAAAGGCTTTGATATTGCAAATATACGCCTTGTTGGCGTAGTCAACACCGATACCGCGCTCCACCTGCCTGATATCCGTGCAGCCGAACGCACCTATCAACTACTGACACAAGTTGCAGGGCGTGCTGGTCGTAGAGCAGGTGAAGCGGAAGTAATATTTCAGACGTACACACCAGAACACTATGCAATCCATGCGGCAGCCCGATACGATAGCGAGTTGTTTTACACACAAGAGTTGCTCTACCGTAAAAAAATGCAGTACCCACCATATACACGTTTCATTAAACTGGTTTGGACCCACCGTGATCAGCGTCAGTGCGAATCTATTGCGCGCCGCGAGGCAGCAGAAGTACTCCACCTCGTGCACGATTTTGGTGACACCACTCGCGTGATTGGCCCTGCACCGTGTTTCTTTACGCGCATCCGTTCCATGTATCGTTGGCAAGCAATTATTTCTACCTTGCATCTGCGTGGCGTACTCGGACGAGTTGCACAACAAACTCGTGCTACTATTGACGTGGAACCGATTTCGTTGTTGTGAGCTTCTCATGGAACTGCGCAGATATGCTTGGATTTCGTTAGCCGTAGCGGTCTTTATCATTATCGCCAAGACATTCGCCTATCGATTAACGGGTTCAGTAAGCTTGCTTTCCGATGCCATCGAATCGATAGTGAATGCGCTCGGTGCTACTGCAGCAATCTGGGCACTTTCGCTTTCTGCACGCCCCCCAGATGACATCCATGCACATGGTCACGACAAAGCCGAATACTTTAGTAGTGGGTTCGAAGGTGCGTTGATTGTGGTGGCAGCCATCGGCATCATCTACAATGCAATCGACTTTTTGATTACACCACAGCCAATCACTGCAGCAGCTGTTGGTATTGCAATCAACTTAGTCACCACCGTAATCAATTATGTGCTTGCCAAGTGGTTGATGGTTGCCGCCAAAAAACACGATTCAATTGCACTCGAAGCTGATTCACACCACTTGATGAGTGATGTGGTGTCATCGATTATGGTGAGCATTGGCGTTGTCGTTGCCAGCATGACTCCACTCTGGTGGGTCGATCCATTGCTCGCATTAGTTGTAGGGGTGAATATCATTCGCAATGGCTGGGATTTAGTACAACGCTCTATGCATGGGCTATTGGATGCGAGTTTTCATGCTGAAGACATCGCAAAACTCGATAGTATTCTCACGCAATTTGCGGGTGATGATATCACGTTTCATGCAGTAAGAACACGAATTTCAGGCTCACGCAAGTTTGTCTCAATGCATGTACTCGTCCCAGGGATGTGGTCAGTCCAACAAGGGCACGAAGTACTCGAACGGATTGAAATCGCTATCATCCAAGGTATCCCAAACAGCAGTGTCATCACCCATCTAGAGCCAAATGATGACCCGCGCTCATTCGAAGATCAAGCACTCCATCGCCACTTACACGAGTAGCGCATCCAGCGCCGCATGCGTGCTGGCAGCGAGCGTTACTTCATCAACATCTGGGTGCACGAGCAAGTCAAAGACCCGCCACAAGACAGAGAGACGTTTGACACGGAGTACTTCATCGCTGCGCAACGGCATGCTCACCGTATATCCTTCGATAATGCCTTGACGGAATGGTAATGGCATTGCACTGCGCATCACACTCGCCAAATCAAACATGGCATCACCTGCAATAATGGAACTTGGCCGTACAAGACCCTCGAGTTGCACGTGACTGTGAAGTGTTACATAGACGTTGTTGCATGCGAGCGCCCCATGAATGCAGACAGGGGTAATACTCCGCAGGTAGTCGTCGTTGATGAGTTCATGCCAGATACGAAAACTAGCGGTTTGCATGGCAGGCGAGGTGAACTCGAGCAGCGGAGTTTGTTGTTGCATCCAATGCTTCAACACATCGCGCCAATTCGCACTGTCCCACGTGTTGAGCATTGTAGGAGCTCCCCAACCAGGCATGGTCTGCATATGCAACGTGCGCAAGAGGCGACCGACTTGACGCGCCCCCACCCGATACATCGTCTCGTCGGCAACATCGCAGAGTGGACTCCCAGCACAATGCGTACAGACCATGACCCCTACAGGAATCAGATTATACGAAACATCAGCGGTAATCAACTGTGGCGTCGTCAGTTTTTTATGGGCACATTGCCGCAAAAATGCGATTTCAGCAGCCAAAAGCTCACCCGGAGCAAACACAACCAGCAAATGTGTCGTGCCAGCCACGCGCACTTCAATGCGCTGCGGTGTCACTAACTGCAACGACACACTCCTGATTCGTAGCTTGAGGGGTGGCACAACAATCGCAACATAGTCATTCAAACGGTTGAGGATGGACAACGACCACGAAGACAGATCGCTAGTGGTGGCGATGTAAGTATCGGCTTCGTGCTGCAGTCCAACAAATAACGCATCCATGCGGTGTACCAATAAATGTGGTGAATCAGACTGTATTGTAGCAAACATGCCGGTTACGTCGTTAAGACGTAACCGGCATACGTACCGAATGCGTTATGCTTCGTCTGGGAAGAGAGCCGTACTGAGGTAGCGCTCGCCATTGCTGGCTGAAATGAACACGATGGTCTTACCCGCATTTTCAGGGCGCCGTGCCAACTGCAACGCAGCATATGCGGCAGCACCCGAACTTATACCAACCATCAGCCCTTCGGTTTGTGCGAGATGACGTGCGGTTGCCATGGCATCGTCGTTGCTGACACGAATGACTTCGTCGTAGATGCTCGTATTGAGCACCTGTGGCACAAATCCAGCACCGATTCCTTGAATCTTGTGTGGGCCGGGTTGCCCACCTGACAGCACTGGTGATGCTTCGGGCTCAACGGCAACAATCTTCACGGATGGTTTCAACTGTCGGATCACCTCACCCACCCCCGTC